>JAEYOT010000729.1 GCA_023411445.1 Pseudomonadota bacterium | reverse complement strand
ACCGAACGCGGTCCCGAACACGCCGATGATGCCGCCCTGATACAGGAAGGCGCGGAGCAGCGCGCTGTTGGACGCGCCCATGGCCTTGAGCACGGCGATCTCCTTCTTCTTGTCGAGCACGACCATGATCAAGGTCGCGATCACGGTGAAGGCGGCCACCACGATGATCAAGGCCAGCACCAAGCTCATCAGCAGCTGCTGGATGCGGAGCGCGGTGAACAAGCCGTGGTTGAGCTCTTCCCAGTCGAGCGTGTGGTACACGCCGTTGGCCAGCCGGCGATCGATCTCGCGCGCCACCTCACGCGCCCCCTCGATGTCCGACACCTTCATCTCCACGCCGGTCACGCTGTCGCCGGTGTCGTAGAAGGCCTGCGCCTCGTACAGATCGGTGTAGACGAGCTTGGAGTCGTACTGATCGAAGCCCGCGTCGAACACGGCGGTGACGCGGAACTGCTTCGCCACCGGGGCGCGCATGCTGCCCCCCGAGTAGGAGAAGCCGATGGTCGGGCTGGTCACCTGCAGGCAGTCCCCGATTTTGACCTCGAGGTTACGCTTCAGGGTCACGCCGATCACGATGCCGGGTAGCTTCTTCACCGCGGATTCTTCGCGGCAGGGGTCCGGGCTCACCTCTTCCGGCAGCACGTCGTCCGGCGGCAGCTCCCCGGCATAGCCGCCCTCCGGTACGATGTTGCCGACGGGCGCGCCCTCCGGCACCTGGAACTCGTCGTCCTCGTCTGGCTTGCCCCTCTCGGGGTCGTAGCCCGTCGCGCGCGAGGCCACGTCCGGCGCCGATGCCTCGGCCTTGACGATCTCTTCGATCTGCTTGAGCACGCTCTTCGGCGTTGCAGAGGCCGATGGAGCCGCGGAGGGCGCCGCCGCAGAGCTCTGCGGCAGCGGCGGCAGCGGATCGCCGTCACTGCTGAGCTTGCGCTTCGACAGCGTGTCGTCAAGCAGGCCCTTGCGGCGTCGCTCTGGCGGCTTCGCGTCACTGAGCCGCAAGCCTTCCAGCGAGCCTTCCACGATGTGACGCGGCAGATCCAGCACGGAGCTGACCTTGGCCGGGTCAACGCCTTTCAGCAGCACGCCCGTCGCGGTGCGTTCGCCGTGCGTGATCATCATCGGGTTGATCACGAAGGGAGCGACGCCGGTGACGCCCGGCACCTGCTTCATCTTCTCCATCACGTCGCGGTACTCGCGAAAGTCCGTGGCGTACTTGAGCACCAGCACGTGGGCGTTGACGCCCAGCACCTTGTCGCGAAACTGAGCGCGGAAGCCGCCGGTCACGCTCATCACGGTGGCCAGCGCACCGACGCCGAGCGCCACGCCGAGAGTCGCGAACATCGTGCCGACGGAGATGAACGCGCGCTTCTTCGAGCTCATGTAGCGAAGCGCGAGGTCGAGCGGAAATCCCATGTCTGGCCGCCCGCTGTAGCAGCTTTTTGCGAGCCTCGCGGCCCCAGCGTGACCCCCGCCGTCGCCTCCCGACGCGCCTGCACCGACGCTCAGGCTCGCGCTGGCGACGTGTCGGTCCCCCCGCAACCATTGCGCACCGGCATTCACC
This sequence comes from Pseudomonadota bacterium, assembly GCA_023411445.1. Taxonomy (GTDB): domain Bacteria; phylum Myxococcota_A; class Polyangia; order Polyangiales; family Polyangiaceae; genus PMG-095. Next base: position 8,345 of record JAEYOT010000729.1, on the reverse strand, counting down.
CCGGGCGCCGATTTTGGCCGCGCAGGCGCGATTTCCTGGCGCAGGGCACGGGCCCAGCCCTTGCACTGACGGTAAGCGGGCCATCACACACGCAGGCAATTTTCACCTGCGCTGTAACCGCCGAGATCTTGGGATCTAGGGTAAAACGGTCATCCCAACCGAGCGTAGGAACCACTCAGGCGTCGATGTCGGACCACAACAAGCCGCTGCCCCAAGTCCCTCCGCGACCAGCGCGCCGCGTGGGCTCGAGTGACGACTGGTCCGAAAGCCAAGTTGGGCCTGCGTCAGGCACTGCTCCCGCGAGCCAAGGGGGTGTTTCAGACTTCATAGCTCCGTCCTCGGCTCCACCCTCCCAGCGGCAGACGGAGATACGCAGAAGCGCGCCGCCCGCGTCCCCCTCGGCCGCAGGCCTGAAGGTCGTGACCATCGCGCCCGGTAGCATCTCATTTCCGGATAGCGAAGAGGTCACCAGCTCGCGCCTCAGGGCGATGCGCCAAGACCCTTACCTCGGCGCCACCATCGACGGGCGCTACAAGGTTGAGGCGCTGCTGGGTGAGGGCGGCATGGGCGTGGTCTACCGCTGCGTCCACACCATCATCGGCAAGAAGGTCGCGATGAAGGTGCTGCGCGCGGATCTCGCGCGCGACGCGGAGGTGACGGAGCGCTTCTTGAACGAGGCCAAGGCAGCGTCTGCCATCGGCAACGCGCACATCATCGACATCAGCGACTTCGGCCAGTTCGATGACGGCTCAACCTACTTCGTGATGGAGTTCTTGGTCGGGCAACCGCTGAGCAAGGTGATGGACGGCGGACAAGCCGTGCCGGTGCCGCGCATCCTGCACATTGCGCGGCAGCTGGCAGAGGGCCTGTCAGCGGCGCACGCGGCCGGCATCGTTCACCGCGACTTGAAGCCGGACAATACCTTCCTGATCGACCGCGGCGGCGAGAAGGATTTCGTCAAAATCCTGGATTTTGGCATCGCCAAGGTGTCCACCTCGGGTGAAGGCGCCAAGCTGACGCGCGCCGGTGCGGTGTTCGGAACACCTCACTACATGTCGCCCGAGCAAGCGGCAGGGCAGTCCGTCGATCACCGCGGTGACATCTATTCTTTCGGCGTGATCTTGTACGAGATGGCGAGCGGGCGCGTCCCGTTCGACGCGGACAACTTCATGGGCATCCTGACGCAGCACATGTACAAAGCGCCGGTTCCGATCCGCGCGCTGGTGCCGCAGCCGCAAGAGGTACCGCCTGGGCTGGAAGCCATCGTGCTCAAGTGCTTGTCGAAGCGGCCTGAGCACCGCTACCAAGCGATGGACGAGCTGATCGCGGATCTGGACAAGCTCAAAGCGGGCAAGGTGCCAGACGCGGTGCCGGAGATGATGTCGCGCTCCGGGGGCTTCAACGTGCCCGCCGACTATTTCGCTCGGCCGCAGATGCCAGCGCCGGTGCCGGCCACGCCGCACGGCGGCGGCGGCAAGAGTCAGTGGCCGATGGTCGCAGGCCTGGCCGCAGTAGCGGCGACGTTCGCGATCGTGGGCGCTATCTTCGCCAAGAGCAGCCAGAGCGGCGCCCAACCCGAGCTGCACGGCAGCGCGCAAGCCGCGCCGCCCGTTACCGCTGCCGCCGCCGCGATGCTACCGCCGCCGGAGGAGCTCACGGTCAGCAAACAGATCGCGCTGGCAGTCGAGCCGTCCGAAGCGCACGTGTTCGACGGCGACAAGGATTTGGGCACGAGCCCGGTCGTGCTCGAGCTCGAAGAAGGCAAGTCACTCACGCTGCGCGTGCGGCTGGAGGGCTACAAGGAGCGAGAGCTCACGCTCGACGGCAGCAAAGCGCGGGAGACCGTGAAGCTCGAGCGGCTCACCCCTCGCGCGAGCAGCGCGCCACGTCCGCTGAAGAAAGCGGGGCCCAAGGTCGAGGCCAAGCCGAAGAAGAAGGCGGCCATCGGCGGGGGCGAAATCGTCAATCCTTGGGATTGAACGTGCTAAACGCAGCCGGGTGACGACCCTCTCCACTCGCCAGCTCGCAGCAAGCGTCCCGGACGAAGTGCGGGCGCTCTGCAACCGCTTGAAGGAGGCCGGGCACCGCTCTTGGCTGGTCGGCGGTTGTGTGCGCGACGAGCTGCTGCGCGAGGGTGGCGAGCCGGAGGTGGCGGCGCGCGGCGACTGGGACATCGCCACTTCAGCTCGACCCGAGCAGGTGACCAAGCTGTTCCGGCGCGTAATCCCGACTGGCATTCAGCACGGCACCGTCACGGTGCTGATGAGCCGCGGTCAGTACGAGGTGACCACGCTGCGCGGCGAGACGACCTACAGCGACGGGCGGCGTCCGGACGGCGTGTACTTCGTCGAGGACATCAACGACGACTTGGCGCGGCGCGATTTCACCATCAACGCCATGGCCTACGACGTGCTGGAGGATCGTCTGATCGATCCGTTCGGCGGCGCGGCGGACTTGCGGCAGCGGCTGCTCAAGGCGGTGGGTAATCCCGCGGAGCGCTTCGCCGAGGACGGCCTGCGCGTGCTGCGCGGGGCGCGCTTCGCGGCCGCGCTCGAGCTGACGGTGGATCCGGAGACGGCGCGCGCCATCCAGCCATCGCTGGGGAGCTATCGCAAAGTGAGCGCCGAGCGCATCCGCGACGAGTGGCTGAAGACGATGAAGGCGCGCCGCCCAAGCCGCGCCTTCGAGCTCATGAAGGAGCACGGCCTGCTGGCGATCAGCGCGCCGGAGCTTTTGGAGTCCGTCGGCTGTGAGCAGAACCGCCACCACGCCTTCGACGTGTGGGGGCACGCCATGAGCTGCTTGGACTCGGCGCCGCGCTCACCCGTGTTGCGCGTCGCTGCGCTGCTGCACGACGTGGGCAAGCCGCGCTCACGCGCCTTCAGTGACAAGACCAACGACTACACTTTCTACGATCACGAGCGCATCGGCGCCGAAATGGCCGAGCCCATGCTCACGCGGCTGCGCTTCTCCAACGAGGAGCGCAGCCACATCGTCGCGCTCGTCCGCCATCACCTGATTTGCTACGACGAGTCGTGGACGGACTCCGCCGTGCGTCGCTGGCTGCGTCGCGTCACGCCCGAGCTGCTGCCGGACCTCTACCAGCTGTGCGAAGCCGACGTGCGCGGTAAAGGTCGCGACTGCAGCCCGGACTTGGCCTCGCTGGCGGCGCTGAAGCAGCACGTGGAGCGCGTGCTGGCGGCTGGCGCCGCGCTCAGCGTGCGTGACCTGGCCGTCAACGGCGGCACCCTGATGCAGGAGCTCGGCATGAAACCCGGGCCGGATCTGGGCCGGATCCTGAAAGCGCTCTTGGACGAGGTGATCGAAGATCCGAGCAAGAATCAGCGAGCAGCTCTGCTGGATCGCGCGCGCGAGCTGCTGCGCGACTCGTCATAGCTGCTAGCGCGGCAAGAGCGCCACGCCGTAAGCGACCGGCGCCGACGGCGCGCGCTGCCTGGCGCCGACGTCCGGCGCGAACCACACGCCGCTCGACGGTCCGCCGTCCAGGTTCAACGCAGCCCGACAACCGAAGCCGCGCGGCCAAGGCTGGCGCAGCAGCTCCATGCTCTCGAACAGCGTTGGCCCGTCGCCGCGTGGGGCGGCGATGACGATGAAGTGCAGCTCTCGCCCGACCCAGCACACCACGCTGAGCGCGGCGCGGCGCCCGTCGTCGGAGCGGATGCCAGGTCGACCGTCGGCCTCGACGATCAGGGGAAAGCTCTGCAGCGCCAGCGCTGGCTCGAAGCGCAGGTCAGCGAACGGGCCCACGTACACGTCACCCTCCGGCGCGACCGCCAAGAGCCCGCCCTTGGACGTGTCGCTCTTGGCTCCCAGGTCTCGTCCGTCGTACCTAAGCCAGGTACTGGGCGCGAAATTAGCCTCGAAGTAGCCGCCGTTGACGACGGCGAGCGCGCCAGGCGGCAGCAGTCGCGACAGCGGGGCGCCGCCCGGCGCCAGGGCGATTTCGAGGCGAATCTTGGCCAAGTCCACGCCGAGGTCCGAGAAGCCCCAGCGGCTCTCGCGATCGACGGTGCCGCTCTTCACGCGCAGCCCCGCGCGCTCGACTTCCTCCATGAGCTTCGGCGTCAAGACGACGGGCGCGCGGCTCGGCGCAGACGCAGCTGTCGCCGGCGGGTCGGGTGACGGCGACGGCGATGAGCGCTCACGGCACGCCAGCGCGAGCAGCGCAGCACACACCACCAGCCGGAAGCGCCTCATCGCTCAACCCCACGCCAACGACGCCAGCGCGAAGCGCTGCGGCACCTGCCAAGGCGCCCGCGCCACGCCCCACGTCATCTCGTCGCGCCGCCCGACCTCGCTGGCCGCGGCGTGCAGCGTCCGCCACTCGCTCTCCACGTCTTTCCAGCCGACGCTCCTCGAGAGCTCGACGTTGGCTGAGCAGTCGTCAACGGATAGGCGCTCGACCCGAGCGTCAGTCACCGGCGACGAGCACCCAAACAGAGTAGCCGGGGATGGTGAGCTGGAACTCGTTGGGCTCGTCCGTCTGGATGACACTGCCGAGCTTCGGCTCTGGCTGACCATCGCTGATCTTGTACGGGGTCAGCTTGGTGTAGCTCGAGGTGTGGTCGATGCTCAGCGTGGTGATCAGGTCACCCGCGCGCCGATTGATCGCCACCATGACGAGCCTGGACGGATCGCCCGCGTCGATGCTGGCGTAGATGGTGCCGTGGTGCGGGTTGCTGCTCGTGGCCGAAACGGACGTATCGCCGAACGTCGCGCCCTTCCCGTCGAAGTTACGGAATGCCTGGAAAGCGCCCACCAAGTAAGGCTCCTCGTCCGGGCTGAACGAGACCACACCGGCCAAACCAACGCCCTTCTGCCCGAACAAGCCGAGGGCGTCCGCGGCCGCCACCGCGCCGCTGATGTGCGTGCCGCCGCCGAAGCTCCACTCCGACAGCGCTAGCTTGGTGCCCGGGTAGTTGTCGTCGATGCTGCCCTGGAGCCAATCGAAGAGTTGGATCGGCCCGCCGGTGGCCGCAGAGATCCAGCTGTTCTCCGTGTAGCTGGGGTCCCAAAACGAGCGCGGGCCCTGGACGCGGTAGAGCACGGATTGAAAGCTCGTATCCTCGAAGATCACCCGCTCGTCGTTGGCGTAGATCTCCGAGAACCAGTGCAAGTCCACGTAGTCGATCAGGCGACGACCTTCCGCCTCCTCCGCGGCAGCCATCTGCTGCAGGTAGTAGTCGAAGAACTCACCCTTGGTCGCGTAATCCGGCGATTCCTGCAGGCTGTGCGCGGCGAGGTAGCCGTAGCCAACCAGCCCGAGCACTTCCGAGTCCGGTAGCGTGTCCTTCACCAGCTTGGCGTACTCGATGCCGCGCTCCACCACCTCGTCGTAGCTCACCTGCGTGGGACGAAGCTTGGGGTGCTCGAGGTGCCAAAGCTCCGGCTGATTGTCCAAGGCGAACAGCAGCTTGTCCGACGCGCTGCCCGCGTAATCCTGCAAGAAGTACAGCAGCTCGTCCTGGTTCACATAGGCGTCGGTGGTGTCCGGCGTGAGCGAGAGCGCAGCGCCCTTTTTCAGCCTATTTTGCTTGAAGCGCGTCGTGAGGTAGTTCGCCGTCTTGGACACGTCGCCAGCGCAGTTGGCGCCGCCCCCGTTCTTGTCGGCGGCTACGTGATCCAGCATGGCCAACGTGACGATGGTGCTGGCGGAGACGTCGGCGGCTTGCTCCATCAAGTCCGTGATCGCGGCCGCAGGCGCGTCGCTGCTCGCCAGCGCATCGTTGTTCTCGTTGCAGTCGCTGGCGCCCGCGTTGGAGGCGTTGGTCTCCCAGTTGTAGGTGCTCCACGCGGCGCTGCGATGACGACAGAAGGTGAAGCGCGCCTTGCTGTCGTTGCAGGTCAAGCCGTCCATGTTGGCGCCGTAGATCAACGGAGAGATGGGTTTGTTGTCATCGCCCGCCACGACCGTGAACGTGATCTCCTGCGGATCGATCGGATCCGGATCCTCTGGGTCGTAGTTGCCACCCATGTTGAGATCGCCGGCCATGCCGCCTTGAACGGCGCTGCCACCGTCACCGACCGCCCCAGCGTTACCGGCATCGCCGATCGCCCCGCCGCTGCTGGAGCCCGCTCGGCCTGCCGTTGGCGACTTCGAGCCAGCGACGCCGCTCGGCTCACCACCGTCATGCATGGTGGAGCCACCACTACCGGCTTGCGACGTCTTGCCCCCCTGTTTTTCGTCGTCACCACATGCGGTGGTCACAGCCAGGAAGGTAAGGACTACACCACATACCCCGCGTGCTCGCATGGGTCCTAGTCTACGCAACGGTGACCGGCTGGCTAGGGCGCCGTCCCTGCAAAATGTAGTCAAAAGATCCCAACGCGAACGCCGGGCTCAACGAAAAGCAGTGGCGTCGCGAGTTATCCGGGGTAGTGGGATCGCCGCATGTCCGAACAGCTCATCGCCGACGGCCAAGTGGTCGTCATGCAATACACACTCCGCGCTGACGACGGTGAGGTGCTCGACGCCTCCACGCCGGACGATCCGATGGCCTACCTGCACGGTGCCGAAAATATCGTACCGGGCCTGGAAAAGGCGCTCGCCGGCAAGGCCGTCGGCTTCAAAGGCAACGTCACGGTAACGCCCGCCGAAGGCTACGGCGAGCGCGAGGACGAGGCCCCGGACGCGATTCCGCGACGCGCCTTCCCGGCCGACATGGAGATCGAGCCCGGGATGACGTTCATGGCGGAGGGGCCCAACAACGAGCACGCGCCCATCTGGGTCGTCGGTGTCGAGGGCGACAACGTGCTGGTGGACTCGCAGCATCCGCTCGCCGGCAAGACTCTCCACTTCGAGGTGGAGGTGCTGGCCGTTCGCCCTGCAACGCAGGACGAGCTCGACCACGGCCATCCTCACGGCCCGGACGGTCACGGACACCATCACTGACACGCGCTCCGTAGGCTGAAATGCAATGAGGGCGCCCCGTGAGGCGCCCTCGGTGCAACTGGGTTGCCCTTGAAGCTCAGGTTCCGGACGTAGCGGGCTTCGGCGCGCCGAAGATGCTCGCGGGGCGGCGCTTCTCCGCCTTGTCCTTGCGCTTCTCGCTCCAGGTGGGGATGACGGCGCGCTGACGCGGCGGCAAGTCCCGCCCGGCCAGCACGGCTTCGATCTCCGAGGCGTCCAGCGTCTCGCGCTCGAGCAGGGCGGTGGCGAGCGCGTCCAGCTTGTCGCGGTTCTCGCTCAACACCTGGCGAGCCTTCGCGTACTGCTCGTCCACGATGCTGCGCACCTCCTGATCGATCTCGGTGGCTGTCGTCTCCGAGTAGTCCTCACGGCGAGAGGTCATCTCGCGGCCGAGGAACACGCTCTCCTCGTTTTCGCCGTAGGCGACCGGGCCGAGGCGCTTGGTCATGCCCAGCTCACACACCATGGCGCGAGCCAAGCGCGTCGCGCGCTTGATGTCGTCTTGAGCGCCGGTCGTGATCTCGTTGAACACGATCTCCTCCGCCACGCGGCCGCCCAGCGCCATGGCGATGCGCGCCTTGGTCTGCTGCTTGGTCATGAGGTGGCGGTCTTCCGTCGGCAAGAACATGGTGACGCCCAGGGCAGCGCCACGCGGGATGATCGAGACCTTGTGCACCGCGTCGTTCCCCTCCACCAGCTTGCCGACGATGGTGTGACCGGCCTCGTGCCAGGCGGCGGTGCGACGCTCTTCTTCGCTTATGACCATGGAGCGGCGCTCCGTGCCCATCAGGACCTTGTCCTTGGCGAGCTCGAAGTCCTCCATCGACACGGCTTCCTTGTCCTGCCGGGCCGCTAGCAGCGCGGCCTCGTTCACCAGGTTCTCTAGATCTGCCCCGACGAAGCCGGGGGTCCCGGCCGCCAGGATGCTGAGGTCCACATCGCCCGAGAGCGGCACCTTCTTGGTGTGCACGGCCAGGATGCCTTCACGACCGCGGATGTCCGGGCGGGGCACGGTGATGCGGCGATCGAAGCGGCCGGGGCGCAAGATGGCCGGATCCAGCACGTCCGGACGATTGGTGGCGGCGATGATGATGACGCCTTCGTTGGACTCGAAGCCGTCCATCTCGACCAGGAGCTGATTCAGCGTCTGCTCGCGCTCGTCGTGACCGCCGCCGAGACCGGCGCCGCGGTGGCGACCGACCGCGTCGATCTCGTCGATGAAAATGATGCAGGGAGCGTGCTTTTTGCCCTGCTCGAACAGATCGCGCACGCGGCTGGCGCCGACGCCCACGAACATCTCCACGAAATCCGAGCCGGAGATGCTGAAGAACGGCACGCCGGCTTCACCCGCGATGGCGCGAGCCAACAGCGTCTTCCCGGTGCCGGGAGGACCCATCATCAGCACGCCCTTGGG
>JAEYOT010000720.1 GCA_023411445.1 Pseudomonadota bacterium | reverse complement strand
TGGTGCCCCCGCGGGGGGGCGGGGGCGCGGGCCCGCTCCGCCCACGAGCAGGATGGCTTCACCCTTCTCCGTGCCCGCAGCGAGGCTGCTGCCGAAGCCGCCGGAAATAGACTTGGGGCGGTTGAGCAGCACGATGGGAGAGTCCTCGACGACGTCGTCGAAGCGGGTCCACGAGCAGCCGAAGCTCGTGAGCGCGAACAAGAGCGTGCAGGTGCGCGAGCGCATCAAAACTTTCCTCCAATGAACAGGCCCGGGGCCTCCGGCGAAACCGCGCCGACGCTGAGCTTGGGCGGAGCCGTAACCGGGCCCAGCTCCTTGTGCTGCTTCTGCGCGACGGCGTCCTTCTGCGGACGTAGCCGCAGCGCCACCGGCTGGCTCTTCCGCGGATCGTCGAACTCTACGGGCTTGTCCGTACGGATCGACGATTCCGGCAGCGGATCCTTGATGAAGTTGTAAGTGGCGAGCACGCCCAGCACGCCGCCGACCGCGAAGCCGCCGTTGGCGCCGATCGAGTACCAGCGCCCCTTGTTGGCGCGCGAGTCGCCCTCCTCCAAGCGGCCGTCCGCGCGATCCGATTTGAGCTGGTCGTGGATCTTGTTCGACTCATTGCCGAAGTAGGCGGCCGCGCCGATGAACGCCGCGCCGATCACCGCCTGCGTCCAAGCGGCGCCGCGCGGGTACTTCGGGATCATCTTCACGTGCACCGGCAGCACCTGCCCGCGAGGCACGTCGACCATGCCCTCGAAGGTCTTGCGGCCATCGGCGATGACCGTCAGCTTGTGCGGACCGGACGGCGCCTGCACGTCCAGCGGCTCGGTACCGGACTTCCACACGCCCTTGGGCTGCTCGTCGATGCGCACCTTCACCTCGGGCGCGTTCGAGTCGATGCGCAAGAAGCCGTAGTTGACGCGCACCATCGCCACTTCCATCTCCTTCTGCTCACCGTGATTGACGGTGACGGGAGCGAGCAGCGGCTCGAAGCCGGGCGCTTCGACCAAGATCTCGTGCTGCCCTGCGGGCACGAGCTCGCCGTGCGGCGTGGTGCCCCAGAACGGCCGCTCCTTCTTCTTGTCGTCGAGCCAAACGTACGCGCCCTTCACGTTGGCGGACACGCGCAAGAACGCCATGAACTGGCCTTGCGAGAGGTTCGCCTTGAACTGGTAAACGTGACCGGGCGACACGTCGATGTCCGCGTGGCTCTCGTTGAAGTCACGGAACTTCTCCACCACCACGTGGTACTTGCCGACGGCCAGGGTGAGGTTGGCCGGCGAGCGCGCCGTGGCGATCTCCTTCCAGCCCGGGTTCTGCCCGCCCAGCTTGAAGGCGCCGGCGCTGGACTCCACGCGCGAGTAGAAGCGCAAGGGGGCGTCCGGTGGCTCGGTCTCGACGACCACGAGTGAACGCATCGCGCTCTCGTCGTCTACGGGCGGAGGCGCGGGCGCCGCCGGCACGGCCTCACCACCGCCGACCCCGTCACTCCCGCCACCACCGCCGCTGCCCCCCACGCTCGGTTCCGGCGTGGTGGGCAGGCCCTTGGAGGCCTCCAGCAGCGCGATGCGCTGGTTCACCTTCTCGATGTCGGGCGCGGTCGGATCGACCCTCACGTAGTCGCGGAACTTTCCAAGCGCGCGGTCGGCGTCACCGAGCTTCTGGTAACAGACGCCCGCGTTGAACAAGAACGCGGAGTACGGATACTGCTTGAAGCCGCCTTCGAACACGTCGGCGGCGGCTTGATAGTTGCCGGCCAGGTACTGAGCCTGACCTTTCTCCATCAACTGCCGGATCGCCTCCAGCTTCTGGGACGCGTTGCGGGTCTGAGCGGTGGCGGTGTTGGGCGCCTCCGCCAACGTGTACAGCCCGAGCCCTATCGAGAGCACTGCGATTGCGCGGCGCGCGAAGGAAGACGATTTCACCGCGCGAAACTTCGCCACGATCGCGCCCGCGGCACAAGTGCCGGCCCACGTCGCCATCTCGGCCCCGCGGCCGAGCCAGCGCCGGCTGTTCCGTGCGAAACGTTGAGATCTGGAGAGCGCTGCTCCTATGCTAACGCCCTCGTTGAATTCCTTCGACGCTCGGGAAACGCATGCTCAGAACCTTGAAGTCGCTGCTCGCCGCTTTCACTTTGCTGGCCGTGCCAGCCTTGGCACACGCGGAAGAGCCCACGAAGACTTATCCGGACTGCGGGCGTGAGCCGACGGAGGCCGAGGTTTCCGCGGCGAAGGGTGCGTTTCAAGCAGGCAACGCCTCGTTCAACGAGGCCGACTACGCCCGCGCCATCGACTATTGGGAGGACGCCTATCGCCGCGACTGCACGGCGAACCCGCTGCTGCTCAACTTGGCGCGCGCCTACGAGCTAGCCGGTCGCAAGCGCCAAGCAGTGGTGTCGCTGGAGACGTTCCTCGCGCGCGAGCCGAACAGCGGCGAACGCGATCAAATCAACCGCCGCATCGACGTGCTCAAGAAGAAGATCGCGGAAGAAGACGCCGCCGCGGCCATCGCGCCGCCGCCCAGCGCTGGGGCTGCGCCAGCTCCCGCGACCGGAGCCGCCGATCCCGCTAGCCCGGAGCCGCCGCGCGCCAAGCGCTCCGCCGGCCCCTGGATTGTGATGGGTCTGGGCGGCGCAGCGGCGATCGTCGGCGTGCTCGGCTACGCGTCCAACAAGTCGAAGGTGGACGACTTGGCCCAGCAGTGCGACGACCCAGAGAAGCACACGGGCTGCCCCTCCAACGTCGAGAAGGATGGCAACGAGGCACGCCGCCAGATGTCCCTGTCTGCGGGCCTGGCTGGCATCGGCGTGGCCGCGGTCGCAGGCGGCGTGGTCTGGTGGGTGGTCGACGGCAAGCGCGTGGCGCGTGAAAATGGCGAGCAAGCTCGTCGGCATCGCCCGCAGCTCACGCCGGTGCTGGGGCCTGAGCTGGCCGGCTTGTCATTTTCCGGCAGCTTCTGAGCTGGGCGCAGGCGTCGGCTTACCAGAGCCCCACGTCGCCGCCGCCGGCTTATTCGGCGCGGCCGGGCGATCGTCCTCGTCGAAGTCGCTCTCACGGGCCAGCGTCGGCGCTGGCTGCTCCGAAGCGCTCGGCGGGCGCGGCCCCGTGTAGCGGTAGCTCGTCGGATCCGGCTCGAGCGGCGGCGGGGTTTCGCTCGAAGAGCCGCCGCAAGCGCTCGCGAGCAGCGAGACCGTGAGCGTGAGCAGGGCCGGAGCCGAGAGGTGCATGCGCGCGCCATAACACGAGGCCTCCGTACCGTAAAAGGACGAGCGCGGCGGCGGTCGGGCGAGCTATAGGGGAAGCCTCATGTTGGGCTGGCTGCGCGGTCGCGTGATCTCGGAAGAACCGAACAGCGTCATCCTGGAGGTCGGTGGAGTAGGGTATGAGCTCACGATCCCGGTGGGCGCGCTCGGCCGCGCCGAAACCGCGCCCAGCGGTGAGGTCGCGCTCTGGGTCCACACCCACGCGCGCGAGGATTCGCTCGAGCTATTCGGTTTCGGCAGTGAGCTGGAGCGTCGCGTTTTCCGCCTCTTGGTCACTGTGCCCAACGTGGGTCCCAAAATGGCCATCGGCGTGCTCGGCGCGCTCTCGCTCTCGGACCTGACGCAAGCGGTCGCCAACCGGGACCTCGCCCGGCTCGCCAAGGTTCCAGGTATCGGCAAGAAGACGGCCGAACGGCTGGTCGTTGAGCTGATCGAAAAGCTGCCTGCCCTGGTGCCGCTCGATGCGAAGGGCAACGCCGCAGCGCCCCGAGCCCCGGTGGCTGGAACGGGTCAGCTGTTGCTCAAGGCGCTCGTCAACATGGGCTACCGCCCCGCCGAGGCCGAGCGCGCCGTTCAGCACCTCGGCCCGCGGGTGGAAGCCGAGCCCATGGCGGAGCTGCTCCGAGCCGCGCTCTCCTTCCTCACCAGCTGACCCCGCTTGACCGTGACGGGGCGCCGTAGATAATCGCGCGGTTACGAGGGTTTGAGGGTAGAGTCCCTTTCCCCCCAACGGCCGGGTCCCCGGGAGCCACCATAGTGATCACCTGTTCAAAGTGCGGCAAGGAGAACCAGGACCACTACAAGTTTTGTTTGGGTTGTGGCGCGGAGCTTCCGCGCGGCGCAGCTCAAGCCAAACCGTTCACGTCCGACACGCCTCCTCATGGTGTGCCAGCCGTAGCCGCTGCTCCGGCTCCTGCTGCTGCTCCGGCGCCTGCGCCGGCTCCGATTGCGCCTCCGCCAGCTGCCGCAGCGGCAGCCCCGGCGGTGCGCCCTCCGTCGGTTCCGGCACCAGCGCCAGCAGCGACGGCACCGTCATCGCCGCCTGCGGGTGCAGCGGTGACGTGCCCGCAGTGCGGCCACGTCAACACCACCGCCAATCGCTTCTGCGCTTCCTGCGGCTACAACCTGGGTGCACTCGCCGGCGCTTCGCCGTCGGTGCCCGCAGCCGCGGCAGCTCCGGCGGCAGGCTCCTCAGGCATCGTGCTCACCGCGCTCCGCGCGGACGGGAGCGAAGCGGGCGCCTTCCGCATGCCGGATGCGCCGGTGGTCTCGGTGGGCCGCGATACTGGCTCCATTTTTGCGGGCGACAGCTACCTTTCGCCGCGCCACGCCACGTTCAGCAAGCGCGGCGGTCAGCTGTTCGTGAAGGATGAAGGCTCGCTCAACGGCGTGTACCTCAAGGTCAGGCCCAACGAGCCCTGCCTGCTGGAGTTCGGGGACGTCTTCCGTATCGGCCAGGAGATCATCCGCTTCGAGGAGCTGCGCGGTCAGGGCAAATCCGCTGACGGCGTAGAGCGCTTCGGCAGCCCAGCGAAGGGCTACATCGGGCGCCTCGCCCTCGTGATCGGTCGTGACACCACTGGCAACGCCTTCCCGGTGCCGGAGCGCGGCGTGCACTGCGGCCGCGAGCGCGGCGACATCTTGTTCTCGGAAGACGGCTACGTCTCCGGTCTGCATTGCCGCATCGCGCGCGGCCCGGACGGTCGCGTGTACCTGACGGACGTGGGCAGCTCCAACGGCACGTTCATCCGCCTCCGCAACGAGCGCGCAGTCGCCGCCACGGACATCCTGCTGATGGGTCAGCAGCTGTTCCGCATCGACGCCTGAGCGCCCAGTCATGAACCCAACGATACGAGTCGTAGCGGCGGTCATCGAGCGTGACGGCCGCTACCTCGTGACCCAGCGCCGGCCCACGGCGGTGCTGCCGCTGCTCTGGGAGTTCCCCGGCGGCAAGGTCGAGCCGGGCGAGGATGACGCGGCCGCGCTCGAGCGCGAGGTCACGCACCGGGTGGGCGTCGAGATCCGCGCGGGCGAGCAGATCAGCTCTGTGAGGCACGATTACGAGCACTACACGGTCGAGCTCCACCTCTACGCTTGCCGCATCGCGCAGGGCGAGCCGCGCGCCGTGAACGTGCACCAGTTCCGCTGGGTCGAAAGTGGGGACTTCGAGCAGCTCCCGTTCACCCCCGCCGATGAGGCGTCCATGAGCAAGCTGCTCGGCCTCGGCAACTGAGTCACGACCGCCACCAGCACGCAACTGCATAGCGCGCGAGGCCGATGAGCCCTCATGCTCGCCTTCGCGAAGCTGCCTTGGAAACAGCCGCTCTCGTGGCTGCTGGACGCGCTGTCTCCTCCCGTCTGCAGCGCCTGCGATCGGGCGACGAGCAGCGGCGCGTTCTGCACCGCTTGCGGCCACGCCAGCTCCGTGGAGGACGCCGAGCTCGACGGAGCACCGCTGCTCGTGGCCGGTCGCTACGAGCCTCCCCTGTCGACGGCCATCATCCGCTTCAAGTTCGAGAACCGGCCGGAGCTGGCGCGCCCGCTGGCACAGCTGCTGGCTCCGCGTTTGCTCGCGCTCAGCTTGCCGGCTGGCGTCGTGCTCGCGCCGGTGCCGCTGCACCCGCGGCGCTTGGTCACGCGTGGCTACAATCAGTCGGCTCTGCTCGCGCGCGAGCTGTCCGCGCGCTGTGGCCTCGCTTGTCGGCCGCGACTGCTGGAGCGCGTGCGCGATACGGCGCATCAAGTCGGCAAGTCGCGCGGCGAGCGAGCGCAGAACGCCGCGGACTCGTTCGCGTTGCGTCAGCCGGATGCGCGGCGGGTCCTGCTCGTGGATGACGTCGTCACCACGGGCGCCACGGTGCGTGCGTGTGCGCAAGCGCTGATCGCGGGCGGTATCGAGCTCGCCGGTGTGGTCGCGCTGGCCCAAGCCGGCGCGCGCTAGCCACCTTCGCCAATTTCCTTGTAGTGTTCGAGTAATGCACGCGCGGCGACTGCCGTTCATACTGCGCAAGAGCGCGCGGAGTCGCCGTTGACCGAGTCACCCAAACCCCCGCCGCGGCCGGCGCCGAAGCCGCTCGCCCCAGAACGGCCGCCCGCATCACCCGCCGCGACGGCCGGCGGCTCGCTCACGCGCGAGCCGGCACGCGACACACTGGCCCCGTCG
>JAEYOT010000709.1 GCA_023411445.1 Pseudomonadota bacterium | reverse complement strand
GCGTGGAAGTGCTGGAGCCGCTGGGCGAGCGCGAGGGCTACCGCGGCTACGTCCGCGACGCGCACGATGGCACGCCCCTCTCCCCGGCCGCGGTCAGCTTCGTGCTGCCCGGCACGAGCGGGCGCGTGCTCCAGCAATGCCTCACGACGCCCGATGGCTCCTTCAGGACTGAGTCCTCGTTCCCGGCCGGCACTCTGATCGAAGTGACGGCGCCGTTTCACGCCACCTTGACCGCGCCCCTACCCGCCCCCGGCGTGCTGGAGCTCTCGCTCGTTTCGCGGCGCCGCGCCTTGCTGGATCGCCTCGTCCGCTGGGCCGAACGCCACGGCAAGCCGTGGATTCGCGCAGGCGGAGACCCCACGCCGGCCACCGTCGCGACCACGGCCCAAGGGGAACAGGAACCTCAAGTCGAGACGTGGGCGCGGTCCATCGAGCACCTGGCGTTCGGGGCAAGCCCCCCCGACGCCGCACGCGAGCAGGCAGCCGGGGTCCTTGACGATCCGAAAACGTCGCGAGAACGAGGCATTGACTGAATGGAGCGCGGCTCCCTATAGTCGCGGGCCCTCAGCAGTACGCGCGGAATGGAATTCATCTACGTCCTCTTGGCGCTCGCCGTCGCGGTCGGAGCGTACTTTCTCTTCTTCAAGAAGGCAGAGCCAGCGCTTCCGCCTCGCGAGGAGTCCGCGCCGCCTCCCCCGGCGAAGGCGGACCGCGCTCCTGCCAAGGTAGCAAAGGTGGAGCCCACCAGCGCGCCCGCAGCAACACCTGCGGCCGCTTCGGAGCCCACGTCGGCGTCAGCAGAAGGCGCGCCGCGCCCATCACGGCCTGCTCCGCCGGCTCGCAAGGAGCCCGGCGCCAAGACGCCCGAGCCTGCCCCCGTCGCTACCAAGACGCGGGACCTGAGCGGTCTGCGTCGCGGCTTGTCTAAGTCGCGCGAGTCGGAAGGCTTCTTCGGTCGGCTCCGCGCGCTGTTCAGCGGCAAGAAGGAAATCAGTCCGGACCTCGTCGCGCAGATCGAGGACGTGCTGCTCACGTCGGATGTGGGCGTCGAGACGACCTCGGTGCTGCTCGAGCGCGTCAAAGCGACGCTCGCCAAGTCGGACCTCACGGATCCCGAGCTGGTGTGGAGCGAGCTGCGCGCTGAGTGCCTGAAGATCCTCGAATCTTCGGCCTCTGGCCCGCTGGAGCTTCACGGCAAGCCGACTGTCGTGCTGATGGTCGGCGTCAACGGCGCAGGCAAGACGACAACCATTGGCAAGCTCGCCACCAAGCTCGCTGCTTCCGGTAAGAAGTGCGTGCTCGCCGCGGGCGATACGTTCCGCGCAGCCGCCGTGCAGCAGCTGGTCGTGTGGGGCGAGCGCGTGGGGTGCGAGGTGGTGCGCGGTAAAGACGGCGCCGATCCGGGCAGCGTGGTGTTCGACGCCATCAAGAAGGCGCAAGAAGTGGGCGCGGATGTCGTGCTAGCGGATACTGCTGGCCGTCTGCACACCAAGTCCAACCTGATGAGCGAGATGAAGAAGATCGCGAAGACGGCGGAGAAAGCCCTCGCCGGCGCTCCGCACGAGATCTTGCTCGTGGTGGACTCGACGAATGGGCAAAACGCCTTTGCTCAAGCAAAAGAGTTCAAAGAGGCGCTCCCTCTGACCGGTATCGTGCTGACAAAACTCGACGGGACGGCTAAGGGTGGTGTCGTGTTGGGCGTCGCTAACGGCCTCCGCGTCCCCGTCCGCTACGTCGGATTGGGTGAACGTCCTGACGATCTGCACGAGTTCTCACCGGAGGACTTCGTCGAAGCGCTGCTTGGTCGTGAGTCGGACGGAGCTTCCGTCGCGAATTGAGCGAGTCGCTCAACACTGTAATTTTTTGCTTGTTGATCGTCTGAAATTTGGCGTGATATAGTCCCCCGGCGTTTCCGATTGGCGGAAATTCCCAATAGTTCTCGGTATTTACGGCAACGGACGTCGAAGGGGAAGCGTAAGAGGCATCGATGAAGAAAAGTTGCATCGGGCTCCTCATAGCGGCCCTCGGCGCAATCCCGGCCACCGGGTTCGCCCAAGTCACAGTGGGTGCCCAGGCTGAAGCCGGGGCCACCATAGACGCCGATGCCGAAGGAGCTGACGCAAGTGCCGAGGCTGACGCCGCGGCGGGCGCTGAAGACTCAGGCGAAGGCGATCTCGGTGACGAGGGCGATGGCGTCGGGGACATCTGCAAGATCGATCCGGCAGCCTGTCCCGTGCTCGACATGAAGAAGGAGGCCGCGCGCCCCATCAAGGAGAGCATCTACGCGGTCCAGCAGCTGTACGTGATGCGCGCTCGGCGCTTCGAGCTGAACGCTTGGTGGAACCTGCGCTCGCTGAACGATCAGTTCGTCCAGCACCCGGGGCCCGGCATCGCGGTCAATTACTACATCACGAACGTCCTCGCGATCGGCGCAAACTTCCGATACTACAGCCCGTTCAACGACGACAGCTCGTTCAACGGCCAGGTTCGCCGCGCTGCCCGTGTCGCCGTGCCGCTCAACGAGTACGAGTGGGGTGCCTCGCTGGACTTCACGTACGTGTTCGCCAACGGCAAGTTCGCCGGCTTCGGTGACTTCATCTTCGAGTACGACGCTTACGTGCTCGGTGGTGTGGGCGCTCTCAGCACGCGTCCGATCGCGGTCATCGATCCCGACAACCGCAACTTCGAGTACGAGCCGAAGCTGGCGTTCAACGCCGGCCTCGGTCTGCGCGTGTTCATCTCTCGCTGGTTCGCCTTCAACTTCGCCGTGAAGGACTACGCTTACCCGGAGAAGCTCGAGAGCCTCGAAGTGAATGAGGCGAACCCGAGCGACAAGAGCGGGTGGCTCGCCAAGAGCCCCTCCTTCACGCAGAACGTAGAGCTTCAGGGTGGGCTCTCGATCTTCATTCCGTTCTCGTTCGAATACAGGCTTCCGAAGTGATGGGCGAAGGGCGACCAAAGATGATCACCAAATCCCGTTCTACGAAGCGCGTCCTCGCCGCCCTCACCGCTGGCCTCGCGCTCATGGCTTTCACCGAGCGCTCCGAGGCGCAGGAGCTCTACCTCACGGGCCCGCTCGCTGGTGCGCCCGCCGTGCGCAAGCTGCGCCTGTATCGCCGCACTCGCTTCGAGATCGCGCCCGCCGTGAGCTTCACGTTGCTCGACGAGTACCAGCGCACGATCTTGCTGGGCGCCCGCCTGCAGTTCAACTTCACGGACTGGCTCGCGGTCGGCGGCTGGGGCGCCATCGGTAGCGTGATCCGCCTGCCCACGGCGCTCACGGAGAACATCCAGGACGTGAACGTGGCGCGCCAAGGCCAAGTGGCGGACTGCAACGGCGTGAACTCGGCAGCGTGCGACAACGTTCGGCTCACCAATCGCCTCACCGAGGTGAACATGAGCGACGACCTGAAGGATCAGCTCGGCGGCATCGACTGGGTGGCGGCGCCGCAGATCACGGTCACGCCGCTGCGCGGTAAGCTGGCGCTGTTCCAGAGCGTCTACGTGGATACGGACCTCTACATCTCGGCCGGTCCAGCCTTCGTGGGCCTGACGGAGCGCAAGGATTGTAATCCGTGCGCCAACGCCTTCGAGATGACGAAGCGCACCGCCATCGCTCCGACGTTCGCGGTGGGTCTATCCTTCTATGTGAACAAGTGGAGCGCGCTCGGCTTCGAGTACCGCGGTCTGCCCTTCGCTTGGAACATCGGCGGCTTCGACACCGCGGGTGGCGGCAAGGACAACGACTTCCCCGACAACCGCATCACGGACGCGGATCAGCGCTTCCGCTTCAACCAGATGATGACCATCAGCTACAACTTCTACCTGCCGACCCAGTACAAGGTCAGCGAGTAGCCCAGCAGCTGGTCAGCGCCAAAGGCCGGAGCCCCCGCTCCGGCCTTTTTGCTTTGTGCGCCCGAGAGCTGGATGGTTGTCCGCCCGAGCTATCTCACGAACGGCGGACGATGAGCGCGCCCTCGAGCCGAAAGTCCATGGGTAGCGCCGCCTGGCAGGTGGCGTGCATGTCGGCCGGGACCTCCCATTTCCGCTCCGCCAAGCCCTGCGCGATGCGGTTCTTGATGCGCAGGGACTCCTCGGTCTCCAGCGCGGCGACGAGCGACGTGACGCTCTCCGCCAAGCCGAGCTGGAACAGGGCCGTCGCGGCAGCGAAGCGCACGGGCTCGCTCGCGTCGTTCAAGAACGGCTCGACCGCGACGCGCACCTCGTCGTTGCCCACGTGCTCTGCCAGGGCGTCGATCAGCTGGATCTTCGGCTCTGGGTTGCGGATGTACTCGGTGTCGAACTGATCCAACAGCGCGAGCAGCTCGTCCGCCAAACGCTCGGGCGGCACGATCTTGGCGAGCGCTTTGAGCGCCCAGGTCAAGCTCACGGACTTGCGGCAGTAGGCGCGGATGGGCTCGATCGCCTCTTCGCCGGACCTGACAATGCCAGCCAGCGCGGCCTCTTTCTCCTCGGAGTCCAGGATCGTGGGGTCCATCAGCCAGTCGAAGCGCTTGAGCAGCGCTGCGGCGCTCGCGCGCGTGCCCATCTTGGCCAGGGCCTCGATGGCCTCCTGCCGATCGATGTTCTGCGACAGCTTGTTGCCCACGATGCGCTCGAAGCGCATCACTTCGCGATCCGAGGCTTCGCCGCCGCCCTGCTTCTTCTTACCCAGGAAATCGAAGAGACCCATGTTGGCTGTTCGTCCGTGCGCGAGAGCGCCGGGGCGGTATACCGCGGCCCGCGCCAAGTTTCACCAGGATCAGCCTGGATCTTGGAAGCCCTGCGCGCTCGGGCCCTGCGACGGGCGCCCCTGGTCGTCGGTCGTGTCCTCTGCCACGCCCATCATGGCGTTCAGCAGCGAGTTGATGCGGAAAACCAAGCCGCCGAGCTCCGGATGCTCCAACTGAAAGCGCAAGTCCGACTGGCCGTTGATGATGGCGAGCAGCCCGTCCTTCAGCTCTGAGATCGGGGCGGAGATGTAGTTGCCGAGCAGGACGCCGCCGGCGATGACCAGAATGAGACCGAGCCCGGCGATGGCGAGCACCGGCCACAACAAGGAGCTCACATTGCCAACCAGCGACGACGGGATCGCGGCGATGAGCACCGCGTTGGTCTTACCGTAGCCTTCCACGGGGGCGGCGCCGAACAGGCGCTCCGCCCGCACGGTGTCCGCACTGGCGATGCTGCCCGCCGTCATGGCCTGACGAGCCGCGGCAGCGACGCTGGGATCCGCCACGGCGGCGAGCACGTCGGCGCTCGCCGCGCTGTCCGCGATGGGGTCCACGCTCTGATCCACCACCGCGAAGATCAGCGTTTGACCGCTGGTGAGGTCACTGGTGCGCGAGAGGCGCTCATCGCTGAGCGGAGTACCGACCACGATCGCGCCGAGCACCCCGCCGCTCTCTCCTCGCACAGGAGCAAAGCTCACGAGCATCTGCTCCTGGCGCTGTTTGTTCAACCACACGGCGCTGCCCGTGTGCCCCTCCTTGAGCGCATCCACGAGCGAGGGGTAGTTGCTACCGACCTGTTCGCCACGCATCAGCGCCGAGCCGTTGCGACCGACAGCGGTGCCTTGACCGTCCACGAACAGCACCAGCGTCGGCGCCATCTTCGCGAACATGGTCTGGCTCACGGCCGCGTCGCGCAGGCGATTGGCCTCGGCCGTGGCTGCTTCGCTCCGGGCCTCGGGCGTGCCCATCGCGAACACGTTGCGGGCGGATTCTGTCGCCGCGTTGCGCTCCAGCCAGCGCTCCATGCGCAGGGCATCGAGCGCCAACTGCGCGCTCGCCGCGCGGAGGGCCTGGGCGACCTCCTTCTTCCGCTCGCCGGGGTTGGCTACGACCTCGCGTAGCGACGTCTGCAGCAGCACATAGGTCAGGAGGGCGATGACGGTGACGATACCTGCGTTGACGGCGATGATCTTGGAACGCATTCTGGTGGCCCCTTGTGCGGGTAGCCCCTAAGGCGGGCCGTCGCTAGACTGCAACCGCAAGCGCCTTGCGGAGAGCGTGACCCAGGACGTTAACACTAATCAGCACCTCCGCGAAAAGCCCAAACGAGTCCGCTCGGTTGAGCCACGCTCGCAAGGCATGTTCGCACTCGCTGTCTTCGCCCGCCTCGCCCGCCTCGCCCGCCTCGCACTCTCAACCCCAACCACCGAGCCTACGCCATGACCCTGACCTATAGGCCAGTGCTGCTCCTGGATGACGATGTGTTCCTCGAGCACGCAGCGCCGGAAGAGCACCCGGAGCGCCCAGCCCGGCTCACCGCCGTCAGGGAGGGACTCACGCTCGCCGCGCGCGAGCTCGAGCTCGAGTACACGCGGCTATCCTTCGGCGACGCCGACGACACACAGCTCGGCCGCGTCCATGACGCAAGCTACATCGAGCGCATCGGCCTTTTGGCCGGCCGCTCCGGCATGCTCGACGAGGACACGTACCTCTCGCCCGCCAGCGTCGCCGCCGCACGGCGCGCGGCCGGCAGCGGAGTGGCGC
>JAEYOT010000692.1 GCA_023411445.1 Pseudomonadota bacterium | reverse complement strand
GCGGTAGCGACGCGGATCCGTTCGCGCCGGGCGGGGTCGCGATCACCCTCGGTGAGCGCGGCGCCGCCGGCGCGCTCGAGGTGGTGGTGGTGACGGTCGCAGCGCGCAGCGAAGCCGAGCGCGCGGGGCTGCTACCAGGCGACGTGATCAGCGCCATCAATGACGTGAAGCCGAGCAGCATGCAAGACGCACGCGCGCGCCTGAGCGGCGCCCTGCAGAGCGACGTGGTCGTGACCGTGAGCCGCGCTGGCCAGAGCCAGCGCCTGGTAGTCCTGCGCGAGGCCGTGCGGCGCTGAGATCAGCGCGGCTGCGCGACGAAGCTGACCTCGACGGGCGCGTCGGCGGCCACTTTGCCCCGGAGGTTGCTGGCGAGCGCGTCGCTCAGCTTCTTCACCAGCTTGCCGGCGGCGTCGCGCGGGTGCACCTCGAACTCCTCGAGCGTGATCACGAAGGGCTCGCGCGTCGTCACGGCGAGCGACTCGAGCTTGTCGCCCGCGTAGCGGAAGCTCAGCTCGATCTTGGCGGACTTGGCCGCCTTCCTCCCGTGCAGCCGCAGCTCCCCGTGAGCGGTGGCGGTGATCTTGCGCTCGGCTCCGCTGAGCTTGGTCACGTCCGCCGCGCTCAAGTCCGTCAGCTTGTCGATCTTGAGCTCCGCCCAGCGATTTTGCTCGGCTTGCTCCGCCGTCACCTCACCCTCCTTGGCGCGGATCTGCAGCCAATCGCGAGCGTGCTCGTTCTGCAAGTCGCTCTTCTTGCGCTCGCCGTACTCCCCTTTTTCGTCGGCGCGCTTCTGCTGATACAACGTCAGCTTTAGCAGGTCTGCCCTGAGCAACGCGGTGCTCTTGCTCAAGTCCGCCGGGTCGACGAACAGCTCGCCTTTCAGCGACTGCGGCGCTTCGCCGTCGATCTTCTCGAGCGGCGAGTCCATCTCGAACCTGAAGCTGCTGCTCGCCGTGTCC
Source organism: Pseudomonadota bacterium (assembly GCA_023411445.1). Taxonomy (GTDB): domain Bacteria; phylum Myxococcota_A; class Polyangia; order Polyangiales; family Polyangiaceae; genus PMG-095. The sequence goes on along the minus strand of JAEYOT010000692.1, from coordinate 3,344 downwards.
ACGGCGAACGGCGCAGCGCCTTGCTGCGCCGCTGGCGCCTCTAGCGTCGCTGAAGCCACCGGCGCTCGCTCGAGCGCGGGCTGCTCCTTGCCGCAGCTCAGCGCGCACAAGCTCACGATCACACCGCCCAGCGTCATGCGATTCCGAACCATCAGTGCTCCCTCGCTGCCGTTCGGCAACGACTTACGTTGAGCTCGCTGTACGGCGCGGTCGCCGATCGGTTTCAACCGACGCGCTGGCGGCGTTCTTCAGATCAGATCGTCGAAGTTCTCTTTGGGCTCCGACTTGTCGCCGCCGGGAGAGAGCAGGAACAAGAACGGGATGATGCCCATCGCCAAGAGCAGGGTGCCGCAAATCTTGGCCAGCGTGACGAGCCCGGGTTCGACCATGGGGGCCGGACAATACCTGCGCCGGCGGCGCTGGCAAGCCGCTGCCGCTGGCCATGTGGCCGAAGGTGCGATAATGTGGCCACGCCCACTGGCAAGAGTCTTGCTCGAGGGGCGCCAGGCAATGTCTTTCAGCGCGCCTCCCACCTCCGGGCTCGGCTTTCGTGGCCCGCGCATCCTCGCCGTGGATGACGACCCGATGGTGCTGCGCGCGCTGCGGCGCCTGCTGGTAGGTGCGCGACCCGGCTGGGAAATCGACACCGCCGAGAGCGGCGACGCCGCCCTCCAGCTGCTGGAGAGCAAACCCTACGATGTCGTCGTCACGGACCTGCACATGCCAGGGCTCGACGGGGTCGCCCTGCTGGCGCGGCTCAAGACGGAACAGCCGACCTTGATGAGGGTGATCCACTCGTCTCACGTTGAATCACTAGCGCCGGGGCTCGGCGAGCAGCTGGCTCACGCCGTGCTCACCAAGCCGGGCCGCCCGGACGAGCTGGTAGTCGTGCTGGATTGGGCGCTCGAGCAGCGCCGCCGCAAGCTGCGCGACTCGGTCGGCTACTGAGCCTTCACAGCAGCTTGGCGATCGTGACCAGCTGCATGTTGCTCGTACCCTCGTAGATCTTGCCGATCTTCGCGTCGCGGTAGAACTTCTCCGCCGGGTACTCCTTGGTGAAGCCGACGCCGCCGAAGAGCTCCACGCACTGCGAGGCCGTGCGCTCGGCCACCTCCGAGGCGAACAGCTTGGCCATCGCGGCTTCTTTGACGAACGGTTGGCCTGCGTCTTTCAAGCGCGCGGCGTTGTAGACCATCAGCCGCGCGGCCTCGATCTCCATCGCGATGCGGGCGATGTGAAACTGCATGCCTTGGAAGTCCGCGATCGGCTTGCCGAACTGCACGCGCTCACGCGTGTACGGCAAGGCGGCTTCGAACGCACCGCGCGCCAGCCCCAGCATCTGCGCGCCGATGCCGATGCGGCCCTCGTTCAGCGCCTCGATCGCGATCTTGTAGCCCTTGCCGACCTCGCCCAGCACGTTTTCGCGCGGGACCTCCACGTTGTCGAAGATGAGCTCGCAGGTGCTGGAGGCGCGGATACCGAGCTTGTTCTCCTTTTTGCCCACGCCAAAGCCCGGGAAGGTGCGCTCCACGATGAAGGCCGTGATGCCCTTGTAGCCGAGTGACGGGTCCACGTTCGCGAACACCACGAACAGCGAGCTCTCTGCGGCGTTCGTGATCCACAGCTTGCGGCCGTTCAGGACATAGCGATCCGGCTTCGCCTCGGCGCGCAGCTTGAGCGCGAACGCATCCGAGCCCGACGAGGCCTCGCTGAGCGCGTAGGAGCCGACCCACTCGCTCGCCATCTTCGGCAGGTAGCGCTGCTTCTGCTCCTCATTGCCCCAGCGCAGGAGCGCGTTGTTGACCAGCGTGTTCTGCACGTCCACCAGCACGGATACGCTCGGATCGACGCGCGCCAGCGCCTCCACGGCCAAGATGGCGTTGAAAAACGAGGCGCCCGCGCCGCCGTACTGCTCCGGGATCTCCACCCCCATCACGCCCAGCTCGAACAGCGCCGGCAACAAAGACGGCTCGAGCGCTGCCCGCTCATCCATCTCCATGACCTTCGGGCCGACGCGCTGCCTCGCAAATTCCAGCACCGTGTCGTAGAAGAGACGCTCGTCTTCCGAGATCTGGGATAGCGCGGTCACGGCTCCAAAGTGAATCGGATCACCGCCCGACTGGCAAGCGGCGCCGCTGTCGCAGTAGCCTGCGCGCGAAGTGCGCTCGGTTCGATGGTTTCTCGCGGTCATGGCGCTCGCGCTCCCTGGCCCGGCGTCAGCCGAAGAGGAGCCGGAGCCGCGGCCGCCGGAGACACCGAGCTACCCGCCACCCAAGCGACCGGTGCCGGACTACGACGGCCGCGGCGGACCCCGACCGTCACCAGGAGAGCGCGCCCTGATCGTGCCGCGCGTGCTGCTCTTCCCAGCGTACTTGGTGAGCGAGTACTTGGTGCGCAGGCCGCTCGGCGCCGCGATGACCTACGCGGAGCGCGAAGGTTGGCCCGCGGCGGTGTACGACTTCTTGGCGCTCGGTGAGGAGCACAAGGTCGGCGTGGTGCCGTTCATGCTGGTGGATTTCGGCTTCAACCCGAGCATCGGCCTCTACGCCTATTGGGACGATGCGGGCTTCGAGGGGCACCAGCTTCGCCTGCGCGCTTCCACTTGGGGCAAGAGCTGGCTGTCTGCCACGGCTACGGAGCGCTTCTTGCTGGGCGATCTGGAGCTCGGCTGGAAGGCGTCGGCCACGCGGCGACCGGACTACGCCTTTTACGGCATCGGCCCGGACGCGCGCGAGTCCAGCAAGGTGCGCTACTCCGGCGACACAGTGTCCGCGCGCTTCGAGTCGCGGCTCACGTTCAGCGGCCGCTCATTGCTGGAAGCCTCTTTCGGCTACCGCGGGGCCGCCTATGGCCCGACCGATTGGGACGAAGACGATCGCGGCAAGCCCGAGTACCAGCCCTCGCTGGATGAGGCGGTGCTGAGCGGCGAGCTCGATGAGCCGCCCGGCTTTCGTGACGGGTTCCGCGCGCCGTTCGCCGGTGCCCGCTTGATGCTCGACTCGCGCGGCAGCTCGCACGGGAAGAGCGGCGTTCGTCTGGACGTGTCGGCCGAGCAGAGCGTGGATCTGAAGAACGCGCCCGCGTCCGGCTGGCTGCGCTACGGCGGCACGCTGTACGGCTTCGCGGATCTGCAGGATGGTGGTCGCATCTTGAGCCTGGCCGTCACGCTCCTACTGGTCGAGCCGCTGGGAGGTCGTCCGGTTCCGTTCACGCAGCTGGTGGGCGTCGGCGGCGGACGGCAGCTGGCCGGCTTCCGCTCCGGCCGGCTCTACGATCACAGCGCCGCCATGGCGGTGCTGCGCTACTCGTGGCCCGTCTGGCTCAGCCTGAACGGCGCGTTGCAG
>JAEYOT010000670.1 GCA_023411445.1 Pseudomonadota bacterium | reverse complement strand
CCTTGCCCCGCGAGCCCAGCGTCGTCACCGCGCGCCCGCCGTTCCTCGAAGGTGTCGAAGCGCCCCTTCGCGTCCGCGCAGCCGCCGAGAGCCGCGGTCGCACCGGCAAGGCAGGCTAGAAGGAGCGCGCGGCGCATGCTTTGTACGATAGCGTTTCACGCGCGGGGTTGGTAAGGGTTTCGGCTTGTCCCGCTCGCTCATGACTCGATCGAGCTTCGCCTGCTTTTGCTTGGTGCTGGCCGCCACTGGCTCGGCTCGCGCCAGTGGTTTCTCCGTCGCGCGCTTCAGCGGCGAGCAGGGCCACCCCACCACTGACAACGCGACCGCGCTCTACTTCAACCCCGCGGCGCTGCGGGCACAGCGGCCGGAGCTCCTGCTCGATGGCACGGTGGCGTATCGCCGCGCCACGTACACGCGCGCGGCGCAGCCGACCGACGCACCGGACATCGCCGGCGCCGAAGGCGCGAACGTGGGACGCGCGACGCTCTCCAATTGGCTCGCGAGCCCGTCACTGTGGTTCATGCTGCCGGTCTCGCCGCGGCTGGTGCTGGCGGCCGGCGTATTCACACCGTTCGGCGGCCCCATCACATGGGACACGCGCGAAGCGATGGAGAGCTCGCCCTACCCAGGGCCGCTGGACGGGGTGTCGCGTTACCACGCGATCGAGGGCCTGTTCTCCGTGAGCTATGGCTCGCTCGGTGCGTCCTACGCGCTCTCGAGCACGTGGCGGCTCGGCGCCTCGTTCAACACCATGTATACCCGTATCGACGACGTGCGGGCGTGGAGCGCCGGCAGCAACGGCGTGGCCGGTGAAGGCCGCTCGCTCGTGGAGGTGGACGGCTTCTCCTTCGGCTTCGGTGCTGGCGTCTTTTACGAGTGCGAGTGCCGTGGGGTGCGCGCCGGTATCTCGTACCAATCGCGCCCCAACGTCGCTGGGGGCATGTCCTTGTCGGGTCGGCTCTCCAACAACATCGGCGGGCCTAGCAGCGCGAACGTGGAGCTGCACCAGGACATGCCGGACGTGCTGCGCGCCGGGGTGGCCGTCAATGCGCACAAGAACGTGGAGCTGCGTCTGTCGGGCAGCTGGGAGCGCTGGAGCGCCTTCGAGCGGCAGTGCGTCACGCAAGCCGGTCGGGAGTGCGAGCTCGCGGCCGACGGCTCGCAGCCGGACGGCGGGGCGGTGCTTCAGAACGTGCAGCGTGAGTTCCGCGATGGCTTCGACGCCCGCGCCGGCGTCAGCATGTGGACGAGCGACGCGCTGGAGCTCTTCTCCGGCTTGGCGGTCATGAGCAAGGCCGTGCCGGACGCCACGCTCGAGACCAGCCTGCCGGACTTCATGGGCGTGACGTTCTCGCTCGGCGCCAAAGCGCGCCTGAACGGCACCTTCAGCGTCGCCGGCTCGCTCTCGCACGTCGTCTCACCCGCGCGGGATGTCGTGAGCAAGTACGCCACCTTCGAGCCGCCGAGCCGCATGCCCAGCGCCAGCGGGCACTACACCCACAGCGTGAGCTACGCCAACCTCAACGTCACGACGCGCTTCTGAGCGCCTGCGCGCGGCGGACCGGCTTGCGCCGAGCTCCGCGACAGGTCACCTTGCGGCGCCATGACCGAGGCTCGACCCGCCGATGAATGGGACTTCTACCCCTGCCGCGTGGACGACGCCCCGGCGTCCATCCTGATCAACCTACGCTATTTGTACGAAGACCCGCGGGAGGAGAACGATCACGTGTTTCACGCGCTGATCCCCATGCGACAAGCGGGACCGCAGGGCATCGGCGACAGCGAGGAGATGGCGCGCCTCACGCCGGTGGAGGACGCGCTGTGCGATCGCGCCGAGCAGGCCGGCGCCGAGCCGGTCGGGCGCTTGCGCAGCCAGGGCGTGTGGCAAATCTCCGTGTATGGCCCGGCGTCGTTGCCGTGGGCGGAGTGGGTGAGGGAGCTCGCGGGCGAAGGCGTGGAGGTGCTGCGACAGCCGGACGCCGAGTTTCAGTACCTGAACGAGTTCTTGCTGCCGGACGAAGAGCGTCACCAGTGGATCCAGGATCGGCGCGTGTGCGATCTGCTCGCCGAGCAGGGTGACGATCATCGCCTGCCGCGCCCGGTGGATCACTTCATTCAGTACGAAGCAGCAGCGCCGCCGGCGCTGGTTGCGGCGCTGGAGGCTGAGGGCTTCGACGTGACCGACACCGGTGACGGCTTGGAGTGCAGCAAGGTGCACGACGTGGAGCTGGAGCACGTGCACGAGATCGTGATGGGGCTGATCGCGCTGGCCGACGAGCACGGCGCCGGCTACGACGGCTGGGGCTGCCCGGTCGTGAAAGAGGCGGCTCCGGCCAACTGAGGCCTGGCGGCCACCGCGCCTCGCTCAGCTTGTTGTGGGCTGCCACTTTCGCGGCCAACCTTGCAGCAGGCTGCTGGGGCGGAGCTGGGTGCCGCTCGGCGGCGCGGATGCGGACGCGGAGTTCGGGATGCGGGATGCGAAGCGCGGGTGGTGTCGTTCTCAGCGGGCCTTGGTCAACACAGCTCAGGCGCGCTGGGAGACGCGGCGAGCGGCGCGGTGCTCGCCGCTGCCGCGGCCGTGACCGTGGACGGAGCGCCAGCCGGCGCGGCCTTCGAGGATGGCGCCGTCGGCCGTCATCGCCACCACCATGCCGGCGTCGGCGATCATGCTGACGAAGGGGGCGCGCCAGCTCGGATCGTGCCAGACGGGGCGCCAAGCCAGCTCGCGCGCGGGATCCCTGACCCACAGTCGGCCGACGCTGCACACCCACTCCCGGTCGAGCACGTCCATCGCTGACGCTGTCAACGCCGGCGCGCCCTCTGCTACCGAGCTGACCGCCTCTTGCCCTTCGATGCGCAGCGCCACGCCGTCGCTGCCGACGACGAGGGCCAAGCCGCGCTCCGGCTCGGAGGCGCCCGCGACGAAGGCGCGCGTGCGCGGCGTCAGCAGCACCGTCGTCTCCCACTGCG
>JAEYOT010000657.1 GCA_023411445.1 Pseudomonadota bacterium | reverse complement strand
AGATCGTCCCGTCGTGCTCGTCGAAGCGGCGGACGTCGCCTTGCTCGCGCCCGAGGACATCCGCGGACTGCTCGACCGCGTGATGATGGGGCAGTACGCGGACGAGGGGTTGGACTCCTTGCTGGCCACCGGAGTGCTCGACGCCGTCTTGCCGGAGGTGAAGGCCATGGTCGGCTTCGGTGACGGCGAGTGGCGTCACAAGGACGTGTGGAAGCACACCAAGCAGGTGGTTACTCAGAGCGTGCCCCGCCTGGAGGTGCGCTACGGCGCACTGTTTCACGACATCGGCAAGGTGAAGACGCGCAGCATCTCGCCCGACGGCGAGGTGCACTTCTTCGGCCACGCCGAGGTCGGTGCGCGCATGTTCGACAAGCTGGAGCGGCGTCGCAAGTTGTTCAGCCACGATCAAGCGCTGCGCGACGAGGTCCGCTTCCTCGTCTTGCACCACCTGCGAGCCTCGCAGTACGACGGCAAGTGGACGGACAGCGCCGTGCGCCGCTTCGCGCGTGAAATCGGGCCTTCGCTCGACAATTTGCTGTGCCTCTCGCGCGCCGACATCACCACCAAGCGCCCCGAGAAGAAGCGCCGTGGCATCAACATGATCGACAGCCTGGCGGAGCGCATCTCCGTGCTAGCTGCGGAAGACGCCAAGCAGCCGCCGCTCCCGACCGGCCTCGGCACGGAGCTGATGGCAGCCTTCGGTATCCCGCCCTCCAAGAAGCTGGGAGACATCAAGCGCGCGCTGGAGCTCGCGGTGGAAGCCGGCGAGATCGAAGAGCGGCTGGAGGCAGGCGCCTACGTGCAGTTCATCGCCGAGCGCAAGGCGCGCTTCGGCCTCGAGTAGCCCGCGCTACTCGGCCGGTATCGAGGCGGGCAAGGTCTGGGACACCTCCTTGACGACCTCGAACTCCTTCTCGATCGCCAGGAGCGCTCGCGAGCGGCCAGCGTGCTTGGCGCGGTAGAGCGCCGCGTCGGCCGCGCGCATCAGCTCATCGGCGCGCGCGTTGCCGAACTGGTCCGTCGAGGCGACTCCGATGCTGATGGAGTGCGCGATGGGGGTGCCGCCGAAGATGGTCGGCGCTTCGGAAAGTGAGCGGCACAAGCGCTGGGCGACGCTCAAGCCCGTCTTGGCGTCGCACTCCGGCAGCACCGCGATGAACTCTTCGCCGCCCAGGCGACCCACGGAGTCGTAGGCGCGCACGCCGGCCTTCAAGCGACGCGCCGCCTCCTTCAGCACGGCGTCGCCAGCGGCGTGACCGTGCGTGTCGTTGATGTCCTTGAAATGGTCGAGATCGCCCATCAGCACGGAGACGGGAGCGCCGCGGCGCGAGGCACGCACCAGCTCCTTGTCCAGCTGCTCCAGCGCCGCTCCGCGGTTGAGCAGACCCGTGAGCGAGTCGTGCATCGCCTCGAAGCGCAGCGTCTCCCGCGCCTTGACCAGCTGCTCTTGCAGCTCGATCACGCGGCGTCCGGCGCGGAGTCGAACCTTCAGCTCGAGCGGGTTGCACGGCTTGACCAGGTAGTCGTCAGCGCCAGCGTCAAGGCCCGCGATGATGTCGCTCTTGTCGTCCTTGGCCGTGAGCAGCACGATGTACACGTACGGCTCTTGCGGGCCGCTGCGGATCGCCTTGCACACCTCGATGCCGTCTTTCTTCGGCATCACCCAGTCGACGACCAGGAGGCGTAGCTCGGGATCGTCCTTCAGCGCTTGCAGCGCCGTCTCGCCGTCTCGAGCGAGCGTGACCTCATAGCCCCACCCCGCGAGCCAATGCTCGAGCATCGTGCGCGCGATGGGCTCGTCGTCCGCCAGCAGGATTTTCATCCGTGGTGCCGCCTGCCACGAGTTTCGCCGACTCCGCGTATCACCGCCATCTTCTCGCTCGACCAGAGCTACGGCTTGCCCCTGAAGTTGCTTAAGTGGCGCGGGGGTAGCCGGCAAAATCCGCGAAATTTCGACGGTTTTCGCGCGTGGTCGCGGCGACGCTGCTAGGCTCCCCCGCCCCGTGCTACGCGCGCTCCAAGCCCTACGGCTGTTTTGGACCATCATCGCTTCGTATGCGCTGGTGTGGGTATTTACGCGCTGGGGGAGCGCAGAGAGGCAAGCGCGCTGGTTCGAACGCGCACACCGCAAGAACGCGCGCCGGTTGGCGGACGGCTTCGTCGAGCTGCGCGGCGTGTTCATCAAGACCGGGCAGGTGCTGAGCGTCACCGGCACCTTCCTGCCTGCCGCCTACGGCGAGGCGCTCGCTCGGCTGCAGGACAAGGTGCCGGCGAGGCCGTTCGCGGAGGTGCACGGCAGGTTGGTCGAGGCGTTCGGTCCTGAGGCGCTCTCGTTGTTCGGTAGCTTCGAGCAGGAGCCGGTCGCGGCCGCCTCGCTCGCGCAGGTCCACCGCGCCACCACCCGTGACGGGCGGGAGCTCGCGGTCAAGGTCTTGTACCCGGACATCGAGCGGCTGATCCGCATCGACCTGGGCGTGCTGCGTTCGCTGTTGCCGGTGGTGAAGCTGCTGCTCCCGGTCTCGCGCGTGGAGCGCGTGCTCGAGCAGCTGGCGGCCATGCTGGCGCGCGAGACGGACTACGTGCACGAGCGGCACAATATCGAGCGCGTGCGCGCCATTTTCGCGGGCCGCAGCGACGTGGTCGTGCCACAGGTGGAGGCGGAGCTCACGGGCGCCGGCGTGCTCAGCATGTCGTTCGAGAGCGGCGCGAAGGTCAACGATCGCGAGGCGCTGGGCGGCATCGGCGTAGAGCCGGAGGCGGTGGCCAAGCTGCTCGTCAGCTGTTACTTCACGATGCTGTTCGAGCACCGCGTGTTCCACGCCGATCCGCACCCAGGAAACTTCTTGGTGCGGCCAGGGCCGCAGCTGGTCATCTTGGACTACGGCGCGGTGGAGGAAGTGACCGAGCGGCTGCAGCGCGGCATGAAGCGCGTGGTGCTCGCGGTCATGACCAAGAACGACGACGAGATCTTGGGCGGGCTCGAGGAGATGGGCTTCGTCGCGGACGGCGGCGATCGTGAGCTCTTGGCGCGGGTCGGGCGTGAGTATTTGGGCGTGCTCGGCTCGGTGAAGATAAGCGACTTTTCCAAGCTCGATCGCGAGCAGATGGAAAAGCTCTCCGGCTACGAGCAAATGCGCGGCCGGTTGCGGCAGGTCATGAAGAGCGTGGAGTACCCCGAAGGGTATTTTTACGTGGAGCGCACGCTGGCGCTGCTGTTTGGCCTGGTCGGACAGCTCGCGCCCAAGCAGGGCCTGCCCGGTTTGGTCATGCCGTACGCGGCGCAGGCGTTCATGATGGGGATGGCGGCTCCCAAGGCGCCGCCACCCGCCGCCGAGGGCGCTCCGTGAAAGGGACGCTCGCGGCGGCGCTCGGCGCACTGACCGCGAGCGCCTGCCAGCCAGCACCCAGCGCGCCAAGAGCCACGCAGCTTTCCAGCTGCGACTACCAGCTGGAGCTGCGGCAGAGCGGCGAGGCGCGGGTGCAAGCCAGCTGCGACGCTCGGGGGCCGATGCGCTTCCGCATCGCGCGCCGTTCCCGCGCCGCGCTGCGCGGCGTGACGCTCGATGAGCGCGGTCGCGTCGCCGGCTCGAAGCTCGACTACGTCGTGGACTTGGCGAAGCTGTCCGAGAGCGGCAGCTTCGACGTGGCGGCTCGCTTCGGCGACTCGTTCATCGCGCCGCTGTCCAGCGTCTTGCCGGTGCCGGAGCCACACAGCGGCGACGTACCGGTGTCGGTGCTGGTCACGCCGGCTGCCGGTGTGGCGGCGGCGGTCGGCCTCACGCGCTTGGCGGAGCCGCACAGCTATCGCATTGCAGCGCACGAGCTCGAAGTGGCGACCTACTTCGCTTTCGGCAAGCTGAAACAGCGCCCGCTCTCGCTCGGAGCCGCCACGCTAGAGCTCACGCAGCTGGACGCCGAGCTCGGGGTCTCGTTCGACCAGCTGGCGGCGTGGGTCACTCGCTCGGCGCGCGCTGTCGCCCAATTTTACGGTGCTTTCCCGGTACCGCGCGCGGCGGTCACGGTGCTGCCGCGGCCCGGGCGCGATCGCGTGGTGTTCGGCAAGCTCTTGCCGGAGAGCGCGCCCGGCATCGCGCTGGTGGTCGGCCAAGCGGCGACGGAGCGCGCGCTAGACCAAGACTGGATCCTGATCCACGAGCTGTTTCATCTCGGCTTTCCCAGCTTCAACGGCGAAGGCAAGTGGCTCGACGAAGGGCTCGCGACCTACTACGAGCCGATCATCCGCGTGCGCGCCGGGCTCTACAGCGAGCGTGAGCTGTGGCGGGAGCTCGCGCAGTCGCTGCCGCTCGGGTTGCCGGCGTTCACCGGCGCCGGGCTGGAAGCGGCGCCGGACTTTCGCGGCGTGTACTGGGGCGGCGCGCTGGCGTGCCTGCTCGCGGACGTGACGGCTCGCCAGCGGCAGCTAGACGTCGGGCTCGAAGCAGGGC
>JAEYOT010000636.1 GCA_023411445.1 Pseudomonadota bacterium | reverse complement strand
GACTTGCGCGGCGCGGGGTTGCTCTTCCGCGGCGGCCGGGCGCTGGGCGGCGCTGGGCTGCGCGGCGCCTTCGGCGGATTCTTGTCGAGCGAAGCCACGTCCAGATCGAACGCCTCGGCCACGGGTGGAGAGACGGATGGCGTCGGCTTGCGCAGGTTGGGGTTCGACAGCGGGCGCTTCGCGCGCGGCGATTCATCCGCGCTCCGCAGAGCCTGCATGCTCTCGATCACCGCGGCTGCGTCCGCCACCGGGACGGGCTCGGCGTGCGCCGCAGCAGCGCTGGCCGCGTCCGCCTCGGGAACACGGCTGGCCACGACGACCTTGGCGCTGGCCATGTCGTTGACAGAAGTGGGGTCCGCGCTAGCGGGGGGAGCGGCCTTGGCGGGCTCCAGCGGGCCGCACACGTTCTCCAGCAGCTTGTCGAGCTCGCCGGCGCGCAGCGCGGCGAACATCGCCTTGTGCTGCTCCTTCATCATGCCGCGCACGACCTTGGCCATGTCCGGCTTGGCTAGGTGCTCGCTGTAGTCCGTACGGGTCGTCTTCACGATGCGGCCGCCGTCCGCGAACAGGTGCGTCACGATCCGCGGGAACTTCACGCCCGAGTCTTCCGTCTGGATGTGGAAGATGCGGCCGCGGTGGCGGACGTTGTTGTTGAAGCCGAGCAGCGGCGGTGGCGCTTTGGACACTTCCACCCGAACCAAACCTTTGAGAGTTACCGAGCTTGGAATGCTACCACGACGGGCGCCCGCTGGCCCCGTTCAGCGCACGACCAGAAAAACTCCCACGGATCTGCGCCATCTGCGTGTAGTGAAAACTCCGCACCCTGGGCGCTGCCGCCGCGGCACAGCGACACATCGTCACATCGTCGCGTGCGCCGCGTCCGCGGGAAATGGCTAGCGGGCGCCCTCGTCCATGCGGCGCATGCCCTCGAGCAGGAGCGCCTCCGGGGAATCCATAATCACTTGCTGCGGCGCGGTGAAGTTCGGGTCCAGCGAGAACTCGCCTTCCGTCAGCTTCAGCATGGCGTAGAAGGCCTCTTCGCCGCGCAGGTTCGCCCACAGCGCGTTGTAGATGGCGCCGCCCACGAAGTGGATTTCGCCGGAGGTCGTGCCCGAACGGATCTTGAGCGAGCCGCTCTTCCGGCCGTGCCACAGCACCTGCACCATGTCCGGCAGCCCCATCTCGAGCAGCGAGCCGGAGACACCGCGCGCACCGCCGCCCGCACGCTGAGCCTCGCGCTCGATGATCTGCTTCAGCTTCGCCACCAGCAGGTCGGCCGACACCGGCTTGGACAAGAAGTCCGCAGCCCCCAAGTCGAAAGCGTTCTGCGCGTCGTTGCGACCGCTGCGCCCCGTGACGATCACCCACGGCAGCTTTTGACCCCAGGGCCGTTTGCGCACCTCGGCGAGCAGCGCGAGGCCGTCCGAGCCGTGGAGATCCAGCTCGGCGATGACCAGCTCGGTCTCGCCCTTTTCTAGGATCTTGAGCGCCTGCTCAGTGCCGTGCGCCTGCTGAACCTCGAAGCCTTGCTCCAGCAGCCGCAGCTCCAGCACCGTCGTGTCTTCCGGATCCGGATCGATGATCAGCGCGCGGTGGCGGTTGGCGAGCAGGCGCGCCTTCAAGTCTTCCCCCGTCACGGTGTGCTTGAACAGATCGACCAGGTTGGGATCGAACACGGTGCCGCGGTAGCGGGCCAGCACCTCGCAGGCTTGCACGGGGCGGAGCGTCTTGCGGAAGGGGTTGCGCGGATTCTGAGTCAGGTCCGCGTAGGTGTCCGAGATGGCGAGCAGGCGCGCGCCCAGGGGGATCTCCTTGGCGGAGGAGCCGTCCGGAAAGCCTTTGCCGTCGTAGCGCTCGTACATGCTCTCGATCGTCTGCGTGACCTCGAGCGGTAGCTGCACCGCCTCCAGCAAGCGGAGCGGGCTCTTGTATTGCTTCTCCGCCTGCGCCTTGTGGCCCTCGTACTCAGCGACGTTGAGGGCCGTCAGGTGGTAGGCGCCCATCTTGCCTAAGTCGTGCAAGTACGAGGCGACGACGTAGGCTCCCTTGGTGCTCTCGGGCAAGCCGATGCGCTCGGAGATCTTCTTGGTTAGGCGGGCCACGGTGGCCGAGTGCCCGCGCAGATCCGGCCGCGAGTTCTCGATCAACGTGATCAGCACGTTCAGCAGCTCTTGGAAGGCCTCATCCGTGACGCCGCCGCCGCCGCTGCTCGTCTTGCGCAGCTTGAAATCCTTATCGCTGAGCACGCGCTCGGTCTGCGTGGCCTCCTTGGCCATCGACAGCACCATGCTCTCGTCGCTCACCAGGTTGCGCTCGAACACGTTCAGCATGTTCGAGAACTGCACGTGCGCGTCGCGATCCAAGATGGCGAAGGCGTGGATGTCGCCGTTGTATGCCTTGCTGATGGCCGCCTTGACCGCGCGCGGGCGCCCGACGAAGGCCCGCACTTCTCGCACGCCCGCGGCGAGCTGCACGTCGTGCAGCGCGGGCGCGTTGTCCGGATCCGGCGTGACCACGCTGAGGGTGGAGGTCTGCGCGTCGAACAGCACGGGAAACACGGTGTCGCGCTCGGCCAGCTTCTTCGGCACCTTGTCGAGCGTGATGCGGTCGATGTCCGCCTTCGCCAGCTTCTCGGTGGAGACGAAGCGCGTCTTGTGCAGCGCAGCGAGGTATTTGAGCAGGGCGGCCTCGTCCATGGCCTTCAGCTCCAAGATCACCTCTTCGACTCGCTCTCCGGTCCGGGCGATCAGGTTGAGCGCCGCCTCCTGCGCCTCAGCCGTGATGAGCCCATCGGCAAACAACCGTTCCAGCAGTCGCGTGTTGCCCGTGTTCATGTCGTGATCGGCAGCAGTGGAAACAGCCCCCCATTATAACCGCCCCCCGCCCCCGGCCGTCCCGCTTCTCGCGCCGCGAGGTTGCCCGCTCCTCAGGCGGCCGGCACGGATTGCGCTGGATTTTCCCGCCAGGCTTGCTTTTTCTTGGTCCCTAGTGCCTCAGGCGGCTAGAGCGCTGAGGCGGCCAGCTGGCCGGCGGCGGCACAGGCAGCGCGCCCCAGGGTGAGCTAGCC
>JAEYOT010000601.1 GCA_023411445.1 Pseudomonadota bacterium | reverse complement strand
CACCTGTTCCGAGCAAGGGCTGCAGCGTCATGAACGGCAAGCAAACGCTGACGACCGGCGGCATGTCCGTCCCGCAGGGGTTGCCCACCTCCACCCGCCTCAAGATCACGACCGGCGGCACGAGCCGCGACTACATCATCGACATCCCCGCGGACTACGATCCGACGCGCCCCTATCGCCTGGTCTTCTCTTGGCACCAAGCGTACGGCTCCGCCAACGGTAACGCCGTTGGCCAATACCCCGCGGGCAATGGCCCCAACTTCAACGCGCAAAACTACGCGTACTTCGGTCTGCATCGCGAGGCCACCGCGGCGAAGGATCCGACCATCTTCATCGCACCCCAAGGCATCGGCAACCTCCCCTGGGATTTCACGCGCGACGTGAAGCTCTTCGACGACCTGCTCGCGCTCGTAACCTCGAACCTGTGCATCGACGAGAGTCGCGTCTTCACCACCGGCTTCAGCTTCGGCGCCATGATGAGCCATGCGCTCTCTGTCACGCGGCAGACCAAGCTGCGCGGCGCCGTCACCATGGCTCCAGCGAACTACCACTTGCCCGGGCAGCCGGCGAACTCCAAGTCCGGCAACGTCGCGTACTTGGGCATCACGGGCATGAGCGACGGGCAATGCCCGTGGGTTTTCAACGACGCGGAGAAGAAGGGCGGCAAGTACTCCGTGCTCACTCACGCCGAAGACAACGGCTGCAACACCGCCACCGAGATTCCGACCGTGATGAAGGGCAGCAAGAAGTACATGTGTTACGACTTCACGGGCTGCAAAGACGGCTACCCCGTCAAGGCGTGCACGTTCGATGGCGCGCACACGCCCTCCACGATCAACGATGGAAACTCGAACGGGGAGGACGGCCTGAAGGCCTTCACCCCGCCGCTGGCGTGGGACTTCATCTCTCAGTTCTGAGAAGCACCGCATCGCGTCCGCTTTCGTGAGGGGGCTGCCGCCGCGCAGCCCTCCTTGCACAAGGGTTCCGTGCGGAGGCGGGTGAACGCGAGCGTTCGGAGGCGGGGCGCGCGGCGGCGCGTTGTCACGGCGCGCGCCGCCGTCCTTGGCTGGGCCCGCTTACTGAAGCGCTCTGACTGCCAAACAATGTCATACTGAACTCTTGCGCAGCCAGCGGGAAGCGCTAGGGTGTGGCCGCACCATGCTGAGTTGCCTGCGAATTCGCGATTTGGCCATCATCGACGGGCTGGAGCTGGAGCTGGGCAGCGGCCTGAACGTGCTCACGGGGGAGACGGGCGCCGGCAAGAGCATCCTGGTCAGCGCGCTGGAGCTGGTGCTCGGTGGCAAGGGGCGAGGGGAGCTGGTGCGCACCGGCGCCAAAGCCGCCGAGGTGGAGGCGTTGTTCGACGTGAGCGGGGACGCGGGGCTCCGCCAGCAGCTGCAAGCGCTGGATATCGACGCGGAGGATGAGCTGGTGGTGCGGCGCGTGCTGTCGAGCTGTGGCCGTAGCCGCGCGTTCATCAACGGCCAGCTGGTCACGCAGCAGGTGCTCGCCCGCCTGACGCGCGGCTTGACTGACATCTCGTCCCAGCACGAGCACCACACGTTGACGGATCCGAACACGCATCTCGGGTTTCTGGATGCGTTCGCGGAGGTGAGCCCGCTGCGCCAGCAGGTGACGCGCGCGTACCACGCGCTGAAGCAGGCGGAAGCGGAGCTGGCTGACTTCGACGCGCGCATTGCCGAGCGCGAGGCGCGCGTGGACTTGCTCAAGGCGCAAGCAGAAGAGATCGAGAGCGCGGCGCTTCGGCCGGGGGAGGACGTCGAGCTGGATCAGCAGTGCACGCGCCTGCGCAGCGTAGAATCGCTGCTGCGCCTCACCGGCAAGGCGGCGGATTTGCTGTACGAGCAGGATGAGTCCGTGCTCGGCGGCTTGGCAGGGGCCACCCGTCGCGTGACGGAAGCCGCTGAGCTGGATGCGTCGTTCACGGCCATCGCCGGCCAGCTAGAATCATTGCGCAGCCAGCTGGACGACGCAGCGCGGGAGCTTGGCAGAAGGCTCGCTTCCCTGCGGCCGGATCCTAACGCCCTGCAGGAAGCGGAGGAGCGCGCCTACTTGGTGTCGAAGCTCAAGCGCCGCTACGGCGGCAGCATCGAGAGCGTGAGGAGTCATCTGGTCGCCTGCCGCGCCGAGCTCGACGAGCTGAGCGACCGCGTTGCGACGCGAGACGCGCTCGAGGCGGAACAGCGGCGCGCGTTCGACAGCGCCGCCTCGTCCGCGCGCCAACTCAGCGCCGAGCGTCAACGCGCGGCGACGCGCCTCTCCGCCGCCATCAGCGCGGAGCTGGGCTCGCTCGGCATGGGCGGGGCGCGCGTGCAGGTCGAGCTGAGCCCGCTCGAAGGCGAGGAAGGCATCGCCGTGGACGGAGCGCGCTTATCGCCGGAGGGGCTAGAGCGGGTCGAGTTCTTGCTCGCCCCCAACCGCGGGGAAGATGCGCGTCCGCTCAGCCGTATCGCCAGCGGTGGCGAGCTCAGCCGCGCCATGCTCGCCATCAAGTGCGTCTTGGCGGATTTGGGGCCCGCGGGCATGTACGTGTTCGACGAGGTGGACTCCGGCATCGGCGGTGGCATGGCGGAGATCATCGGCCGCAAGATCCGCAGCGTCGCCCAGCACCGCCAAGTCCTCTGCGTCACGCACCTACCGCAGATCGCCGTGTTCGCCGATCAGCAGTTCAAGGTGGAGAAGGTGGTGCGGGGCGAGCGCACGCTCAGCACCGTGCGTCGCCTCTCCCGCAAAGAGCAGCAAGAGGAGATCGCGCGCATGCTGGGAGGTCTCCGCATCACGGCCAAGACGCGCGCCGCCGCGCGCGATCTGCTCCAGCAAGCCCGTCACGACGCAGCGTGAGCGGGAGGGGATGCTCAGCGGTCACGGGTGACGGATGAGGCGGGCTTGTCGGTACGGAGGCCGAGCAAACGGGGGTGGCGGAGCTTGCCGTGCTGGGTCCACTCCATGAACGCGACTTGCACGACTAGCTCCGGCTTGACCCAGTGGACGTCCTTGCGGGGCAAGCCGGCGCCGCGACTGAAAGGGCAAGTTGCTATTTCGCTCTTGTCCAACTTTTCGCGCAGCGTTCGCAGCAGCTGGCTATCGAAGCCGGTGCCCAGCTTGCCGGCGAACACGAAGTGCCTTTCTTCGAAATAGCCGACCAAAAGCGCACCGAGACCGATGCGCTTGCCGCGCGGCTCGGTGAAGCCGCCGATCACCAGCTCTTGCGACGCCTCCACCTTCATCTTGAGCCAGTGCGGCGAGCGTCGGTGCTCGTAGGGGGCGTCGACGCGCTTCGCTACCACGCCTTCCCATCCCTCGCGCTGCGCAAGCTCCCACGGCGCCGGATCGTCGAGCCGGGGAACGCGCTCTAGCGGCGGCTGGAGGGGCAGCCTGGAGAGCTCGGCGTGGCGCTCTGCCAACGGCAGCGGCGTGAGGTCGCGCCCGTCGAGCCAGAGCAGATCGAACACGTGGTAACCGAGCGGGTCGCGCGTGCTCCATACGCCTGTTGCCTCGCCGTCCAGGATGACGTCTCCCACCGGGAGCGCGGCGATGGCGCTGACGATCGTGGGGTAGTGAGCGTTCTGTGGCAGGCGGTTACGCGAGAGCAAGCGCACCTCCGAGCCCTGCTTGAAGGCGAGCAAGCGAATGCCGTCGAGCTTGCGCTCGAACACCCACTCGGGCCCCGTGAAGCGTTCGCGGGTCAACGTGGCCGCCATCGGCTCCATCCACGCCGGGAGGCCCATGCGGTGAGGGTAGCGTCGCGGCCGTGGTTCTGAAAATGATCTTTCTTTTGCGCGTCGGCCGTCGAGCGAACGCGGGCCATCGTC
>JAEYOT010000600.1 GCA_023411445.1 Pseudomonadota bacterium | reverse complement strand
GACCGGGCTGGAACCGAGCTCGCATCTACCAGAACGCGATCACCAACCTGCAGGAGACCGGCGAGCTCGCCGGCGTCGGGCGACGCTCGTTCAAGCTCGAGCCAGCCGCTTACAAGGTGGTGCTGGGCTTCACTCAGGGCGCGCTCTTGATCGACGCGGACTCGCACAAGATCCGCATCGCGGATCACGGCAAGACGCTCGAGGGCGAACGCTACGTCAAGGAGGTGACTCCACCCAAGGCGCGCCCGGGCAATTTCGTGACCTGGGCCGTGGACCGCGTGCGCACGCTGCCGTGGTTCGGTGACGAGTGCATGCAGTGGCTCAAGGCGGTCGCGTTCGGCGGACGCGATCAGCTGGAGCAGATCGTGGGCACCGTGACCGGCGACGACGGCTCTGAGACCGTGAAAGAGGAGCTGGGCGATCTGTTCGAAGCCGCCAAGGTGGAGCAAACCAACCCGGAGACGGGCTGGCCGCCGCCGCCCATGGAGCCGATGATGCAACCAGCGCTGCAGGGCGAGGGCCAGTGGGTGTCGCTGGAGCACGATCCCTTCGTGCAGAGCAACCCGGGCGCGCCGAGCCCGTTCGTCGTCTCCTTCATCCGGAGCGACAAGAAGCGCAGGTACTCGCAGGTGTTCGTCACGCTGTGGGACCCGCGCCAGGTGGAGCTGCACGCGATGAGCGGTACCGTCGAGCCGATCAGCGCCACAGGTGAGACCGGCCCTGGGCAGGTGCCGCGCGATCCGCTCGTGATGTCGCGCTTCGTCGGCGCGTTCAACGGCGGCTTTCAGGCCATCCACGGCGAGTTCGGCATGATGGCGGAGCGCATCGTCTACCTGCCGCCCAAGCCGTACAGCGCGACGGTGGCCCAGCTGGACGACGGCTCGACCGCGTTCGGCTCCTGGCCCGAGTCGCTGGACGTGCCGAGCAACATCGTGTCGTTCCGCCAGAACATGACCGCGCTGGTGGAGAACGGGGAGCTCAATCCGTGGAAGCGCCACTGGTGGGGCGGCTTGCCGCCGGGTTGGACCGAGGAGAGCCGCACGGTGCGCAGCGGCCTGTGCATGACCAAGGAGGGCTTCGTCGGCTACTTCTACGGCGCGAGCGTGGATCCGGACGTGCTGGGCATCGCCATGCAGCGCGCGCGCTGCAGCTACGGCATCCACTTGGACATGAACCCCGGCCACACCGGGCTCGAGTTCTACCGCGCGGGACCGAAGGGCACCTTGCCCCAGCTCTCGCGCCGGCTCGAAGGCGTGTGGGAGGCGCGCGGCAACGTGCCGGGCCTCACCGGCTGGGAGTTCATGTCGCGGCGCATGATCAAATACATGGCGCTCATGAATTTCCCTCGCTACGTCAACGTGGAGTCGCGGGATTTCTTCTACCTCACGCTGCGTCACATCTTGCCCGGGCCGCCGCTTCCTCCGCGGCTTCAGCCGCCGGAAGCCGGAGAAGGCACGTGGCGCGTGGATGGTCTGCCGCAGCACGGCTGGCCCTACGCGGTCGCGACCACCAACTTGCGGCTGGACCCGAAGGAGCCGGACTTTCGCGTTGGCTTGATCAAGCTAGATCCGAAGCTCGTCCGCGTCGGACAACCAGGCGACGTCGATCCCAAAGTCGTGGTGGAGCTGCGCGGACAGAGTGAAACGGGCCCCGGACAAGTGACGCTCTTTCACGCTGACAAGCTGGGCTTCCACATCGCGTATGAGCCGCGCGTGAAGGGCGCGCTGCGCGTGGCCTCGGGCTTTCCCGCCGACGCCGAAGCGGCCAAGAACGCGACCGCCGCGATGGGCATCGATGCGAGCGGCGCGCTGATCTACGCGCGCATCACGGCCGGACAGCACGCGAGCGGTGACGGTGAGACGTTGGGACAGCTCCTGTCGGAGCTCGGTTGCCAAAACATCCTCTACCTGCCGCGCCCGCTCGGCACGTCGTTCGGCAGCAGCGGCGAGAGCGCGGCCACACCTGGGCTCGCGGTGCAGTTGGTGCGCGCCGAAGGTCCCGGCGCGCGCCGCCTCTTTCCCGACACGCCCATCGTGAAGCCCACCCATTGGGCGCCGCTCCAGCAAAAGCGGGTGCGCTACAAGGGCGGCACCTAGCGCGGCAAGGCGACCACCTCCGCCCACTTTCACGCACCTCCGCTGGGTGGCTGCCATGCGCAGGAGGACACAGATTGTCCGTTGCAGCACGGACCAAATTCCACCAATACTTCTCGCCAATGTCCGGCCCGGGAGCTATCTTTACGCGACGAAATTGCCCGGCGGGCTGGTTCGGGGTCTAAGTTCGGACCACCGGCCGCCGCGGTTCGCTGCAGAGGTCAAGAAGCGCACCGCACCCGGGATTTCAAAGACCCGCCGTCAGCGCTGGGTCAGAGAAAAGAGCAGAGAGAGCAGCATCGATGAGCGACAAGGCGAGTTCGGATCTCGACGTTTTCGACGGCCTGGCGGCCAAAAAGTCTCGCCCCAGCACCGCGACCCCCGCGCCGCTTCCGAGCCGTGGGCCGGTCCCGCCGCCAACGCCGTCCGCCACTCGCCAGAAGACGCTGCTCGGTCTACCGGCTCCGTTGCCGGGCAGTCGTCCGGGCCCGCCGCCCCCACCCACCCCCAGCAAGCCGCCCTCGCCTCCGGCGCCTCGCAGCAGCCTGCCGCCCGCGCCGCCCCCCCCACCACAAAAGACGCAGCCCGGCGGTTTTCCGCCGCCACCCCCGCCCCCCAGCAT
>JAEYOT010000574.1 GCA_023411445.1 Pseudomonadota bacterium | reverse complement strand
AAGCCGTTCAAGGCGCTGCCGAGCTGGCGCAGCGCCGCTGGCGTGAGCGGCGCGGCGACGCGCGCGTCCGCCAGGCGCGCCAGGCCGGATATTTGCTCGCGCTCCAGGCGATCCACGAGGAAGTTGTTGTACAGAAACGAGAGCAGAATGGCGCGCGCCACGAAGTCGAAGCCGTAGCGCTCGAGCAGCTCGCCCACGGCTTTCTTCTTCTGCGTGCGATGCCGATAGGAGCTGATCGAGAAGAACCAGGCGTGCGGCGAAGGCCCCACGGCGCAAGCCGCGAAGTACTCGGCCGTCATGGCGAAGGCTTCCCCCAAGAGCGCTCGCACGAGCGCGCGCGGCTCACACAGCGCCGCCTGCACGTCGCGCGGGCGGCCGAACAGCGCGTGAAACGCGACCGCGTGCGCGGACTCGTGCAGCAAGTAGTTGGGCGCCGGGCGGTTCTGGCGCAGATCAGCGAGGGTGAAGAACCCGGGCCGGGCGCGCTCCAGGTGCACGAGCGCGGTGAAGCTCGGACGATAGGGGATGGTGCGGCTGCTGAGGATCGAGTCCAGGTGAATCAGCGGGAAGCCGAAGTACGCCTGGGTATCTTCCAAGCTGTAGCGGAACCCAGCGCTCAGCGCGGCGTCACGGATGCGGCGGAAGTACGGGTTGTGCAGGTAAAGGTAGCCGTCGCCCACGCTCTCGGCGAGGCGCCTTGGACCATGGCAGCGACGCTGCAGCTCGATCAGCTCGGCGAGTCGAATGCCGCCCTCTTACCAGCTTCGCCCTGGATCTCCCAGATCAGGCGCGTCGCCGCCACCACGCCGACCGGCAGCATGACGACGCTGCAGCAGGGCACCAGCGCGACCAGTGCGAAGGCCGTACCGAAGCCGAGCACGACGCTGAAATGCTCCATCAGCTGCGCGAAGCGAGCGCGCGCCCCGACGCCGCGCAAGGTGAGCGGGTAATCGAACAACCCCCACGCGGCGCCCAGAGCGCCGATCAGCAGCTTGAGCGGCGTGGCCACCACGACCGCTGGCGGCAGCAAGAGCTCCAGGATCGTGAGCGCGACGATGATCGGTACCGTGAGCGCGCTGGCCAGCAGCATGGAGCGCAGGCCGCACCAAAACTCCGCCGCGACGCTCTGCTCTTGGCGCTCCGGCACTCCCAGCTCGGCCTCCACCATGGAGACGATGCGCTCGAGCGCGGGAGCGCTGAGCGGCGGCGCGAGCAAGAGGGACGCCAGCCAGCCCAGGACGGCGGCGGCGACAGTGAGCAGCCAGGACAGCGCACCGCCGGCCGCGTCGAGCCAGCCGCGATCGCTCGACAGCTGAGCGTCCAGCCACGGCTGCAGCCACATCACGGCGCAAGAGACGAAGACGCTCTCCAGCAGCAGGAAGATCAGCACGGGCACGACCGCGAACGGCCAAGCCTTAGGCATGCCGAGCAAGGCCTTCAGGGCGCTCGGCATGGCCGAGAAGCCGCGCCAAAAGCCGAGCGCAGGCGCGGGCGCGCTCAGCTGCGCGATGGCAGGCCCTCCAGCGTGAGCGCGCCGCTCGCCACGTCTGCGAGCACCGAGACGACCAGCTTGCGCTCGCGCTCCTGCACGCGCGCCGCCAGGCTCGCGGGCGTGTCGTCCGCCAGCACCGGCACCTTCGCCTGCGCCAAGACTCGGCCCGTATCGTACTCCTCTTCCACCAAGTGAACCGAGGGCCCCGACTCCGCGTCACCGGCGCGCAGCACCGCTTCGTGCACGCGCATACCGTACATGCCGTGGCCGCCGTGCTTCGGCAGCAGCGCCGGGTGCGTGTTGAGGATACGACCTCGGAACCGCCCGAGCAGCGCGGGCCCCAGCTTCTTCATGTAGCCCGCCAGGAACACCACCTCCACGCCGTGCTGCGTCAGGGCGTCGCTGATCGCGAGATCCAACTGCTCCGCGTCAGGGTGCGTCTTGCTCGAGAGATGAACGGCAGCCGCACCGGCCGCGCGAGCGCGCCTGAGCGCGCCCGAGTCCGAGTTGTTGCTGACGACGGCCACGACGCCCGCGTCGAGCGCGCCGGTCGCGCACGCATCCAGGATCGCTTGCAGCGTGGTGCCCTCGTGGGAAGCCAGCGCGCCGATACGAAGCTTGCTCACCGGGCTCGTATAGTTCAGGACCCGGCGCGAAAGAACTCCGCGCCGCCGGAGCGCAGGATCGTCGGGGTATTCTTGGGTCGCCGTCCCAGCGCCTCCACGGCCTCCACGTCCAAGTAGAGCCCAGGCCCCCAGCCTTCCAGACCCTGCTCCTCGTCACCGTGCGTCGCGGCCTCGGCGAGCAGCGCCCGCCGCAGCGGCTCGCTAGGGCGCGACGCGCGGAACAAGCGCACGCTGCCGCAGTCCACGATGTCCGGCCGCGGCTCGGCCTCGTCCACCCAGCAGCTGCCGTGCGTCAACATACCCGCGGTCCGGTACTCGTGCTCGCTCAGCGTCGCGCGCAGCTCGCGCAGCCAGGCGATCGGGTCTACCAGCTGCTCGCCGTCCGGCAGCTCGATGTAGAAGGCGTACCCAAGATCGATGGCGCGGGCGTTCGTGCCTGGCGGCTTCTCGGTCAAGCGATCGCGAATCAGCGCCGTAAAGATGGCGTAGCGTTCGATGAACTGCTCGCGCTCGCCGCGGTACTCCTCGTCTTCAATGTCGAAGTAGGAGATGAGCAAGCCGAACGCGTTCTCGTCGATCATCCGGCGGCATTTAGCCTAGTTGGCCCAGCCGCGAAACAGCCGCCGTTTTGGCCGCAAAGGCGTGGATTTACCGCAACTTCTCGCCCCAGTCTGAGACGCACTAATGTGAGCTGCCGGGCAGCCGTACAGATCGCGAGCAGTGCGCCATCCCACGGTCGACTCCTCCTCCCTCCAGGCAGCCAAGCCCGCGCGTCCAGCTTCGCTGATCCCTGCCGACTTCAGCGGAGACGAAATCGACAGCGGCGTGTTCCAGCTGTCGGAGCAGTCCGTGCTGCTGCTGCTCGAGCCGGGACCGGACGTGGCGCCCGTGGTGCGCGCGCTCGAGGAGGACGGCTTCTTCGTCGTTCCGATCCCGGACGTGGCCAGTGCGGAAGCGACCGGCTTCATCCCTCGACTAGCCTTGCTCGACAGCCACGCCAAAGGCGCGCTCGCCTTCTTGAGCCGCATCAACGCGCACGGCACCACGCTGCACGCCATCGTGGCAGTCGGCGCTGGCGAGCGCGAGAGCGAGGCGCTAGCCGCCGGAGCGCAGCTGACGCTACAGCGCCCGCTCAACCCCGCCGACGTCGTGGCGTGCGTGCAGCGCTTCCGCGCGCAGCAAGAGCTCACCGCGCGCTCGCGCGACGTGTTCGATCGCGAACGCCCGAGCGTCCCGCCCCCGCTGATCGAGGGCGTGCTCGCCACCATCGGCCACGAGATCAGAAACCCGCTGGCTGCCGCGCTCGCCAACGTGGAGTGCTTGCGTGGAGGCGCGCCGGTACCGCTCAGCGACGAAGAGCGGCAGTGCACGATCGACGACACCGTGATCGCGCTCCGGCGCATCCAGGACGTGATGGCCGCCGTCTCGTCGCTCGTGAAGGGCGCGCCGCCCGTCCTGGAGAAGGTCGGCTTGTGGGGCGTGGCCGAGCGCGGGGTAGCCGCAGTACGGCCGAGCAGCACGCGCATCGAGATCGCCGGTGAGCGCGGCGTCAGAGGCTGGGGCAATGGCGCGCTGCTCGAGCAAGTCGTGGCCAACCTGGTGCAAAACGCGCTGGACGCCGCGCAGGGGCAAGAGCGACCGCACGTGCTGGTGCGGGTGTACGCGGCGGCGGGGGAGGCTCGCATTTCCGTGCGCGATAACGGACCAGGCGTGCCGGCGGCGCTGCGGCAGCGCATCTTCGAGCCCTTCTTCACGACCAAGGGCGAGCGCGGCACCGGGCTCGGCCTCGTGCTGGTGCGCCACGCCGTTTCGCGCATGGGCGGCACGCTGAGCCTCGGCCCAAGCGAGCGCGGGGCCGTGTTCCGCGTGCGCCTGCGCACCGTCTGAGCCCGCTCAGGGGCGGATGATCTGCGTGCCGGGCGGAGGCGTGAACGAAAACTCGTTCTTGGGCGGCTTCGTGTTCACCTCGGCGGTGAGAAAGTCGAACGTGTTGCGGTTGTTCTGCGCGTCCTTGATCAGCACGCGCCGCACCTGAAACGTCTGCGCGTCCACGTAGAAGAGCACGCGATCGTACGCCGCGGTGGGCTGGAGCGGATCGCCCTGCAGCACGTAGCCAGACTCGAAGCGGAGCTGCTTGGAGTCCAGCTTGGTGAACTTGAAGTTTTGCTTGAGCTTGCCCTCGCCGGTCAAGAACGCGAGCGCCGCCGGGTACTGCGTCTTGTCGAGCGGCTGCTCGTACATCTGCTTGTTCTCTTTTTCGTAGATCTTGATCACCTTGCCGTCGGACACGACTCGGTTACCGTTGTTGGTGTAGCGCCAGCTCATCTTGCCCGGCTTCTCGAAGATGACGGAGCCGGTGGAGTCCTTGGTCTTGTTGTAGTGGTGCGCCGTGTACTTCTGCTTGAAGCCGGCCTTGAAGCTCTTGGCCTTGTCGTAAACAGCCTGCACGCGATCGATGATCTCGTCGGCGCTCAGGGGGGCGCCGGCCGGCTTGGCCGCCCCTTGCGCGTGGACACGGACGGGGATGAGCGGAGCGGCGAGACTGACCAGAGAGAGCGCGGCGAAGCTTCTGCGATTCATGAGGTTTCCCTGCACCAGGTTCTACGCTTGTAACGTGGCAAAGCTTTGTTCCCCTACTCAGGACTTTCAAGGCGAGCGGGCGGGCCAGGTTCCCGGCGCGCAACACCATGATTTTAATGATCTATTCGCCCTTCACGCGCGTCGAATACGGGTCCGTCCGCGCGGTCGCTTCTTGCCCAGGAGCGCCATCAACATGCTGGCTCTGCCGTCCAGCCGGGCCGGATCCTGACCGCTTGCCTCGTTCAACGCGCTGAGCAGGCCGCCCAGCCTGAGGTGCGTCATGGCGATGGCCAGCGCGTCTGCCGCGTCCGCCGGCGGTAGGGCGTCCAGCGCGAGCGCGGCCCGCACCATCAGCGCGACCTGGCGCTTGTCGGCTTGGCCGCTGCCGGCAATGGTGCGCTTGATCTTGGCCGGCGCGTACTCCGCGATGGGGATGCCGGCCCGAGCCAGACACAGCAGCACCACGCCGCGCGCGTGCCCGAGCTTGGCGGCGGCCTGCGCGTCCTTGTTGAAGAACAGGCTCTCGACCGAGCTCACGGTGGGGCGGTGCTCGCGAATCACCTCGCTGAGCTGGCCCTCCAGCTCGACCAGGCGAGCCGCGATCGACTCGCTGCCGTCCAGCGCGATCACGCCGTGCGCGACGTGGATCAGACGGTTTCCGGTGCGCGACACCACCCCCCAGCCGAGACGGCGCGTTCCGGGGTCGATGCCGATGGCGATCACGAGAGCCCAGGCATAGCAGCCATTTGGCCGGATGGAAAGGTGTACGATGCGCGCCGCTCGCCATGATGCTCGACAAACGCCACAAGCTCCTCCTGGTGCTGGCCGGCACGTTCACCACCTGCTTGGTCGTGGGCGACATCATCGGCGGCAAGCTGATCGAGTGGAGCTGGTTCGACGTGCCGTTCATGACCACGGTCGGCATGATCCCGTTCCCGGTCACGTTCCTTTTGACCGACGTGCTGAACGAGTTCTACGGCAAGCGCGCGGCGCGCTTCGTCACCGTGGTGGCGTTCGCCATGGCGGTGCTTGCGTTCACGATCATCTACGTGAGCGCGGCAGCGCCGTTCGCAGCCATGACGCGCGCGCCAGGCTGGGGCGGCGTGACCGAGGCTTCGTTCAACAACGTGTTCCTCGGCTCGATGCGCATGATCGTCGCGTCGCTGTCGGCCTACCTGGTCAGCCAGTTCGTGGACATCGGAGTGTTCCAGCTGCGCAAGCGCTCCACGGGCGGGAAGATGCTGTGGCTACGCGCGTCCGGCTCGACCGCGATCTCGCAGCTGATCGACACCATCACCATCAACTTCGTGGCGTGGAGCGGCGAGATGCCGGTCGCCAAGATCATCGGCATCATCTACAC
>JAEYOT010000308.1 GCA_023411445.1 Pseudomonadota bacterium | reverse complement strand
AGCCACTCCAGCGCCCCCACCTCCCGGATCTCCGCGCGCAGCTCCGCCGGTATCGCCGAGATCAAAGCCCCTCGCATCGGCTCCGCCGAGCGCTTCACACAGCGCACGGTAAACTTCGCCCAGTTGGCGCGGAGCTGCGGAGCCGGCACCCCCAGACTCTAGCGCAGCCACCGTATTGGCCAAGTGGGGCTGCGCAGGGCACAGTGAGGCGTGAGCGGCGATGACGATGACAGCGACGTGGCGGTGCTCGAGATCGAGGAGGTGATCGACCTGCACGGCTTTCAGCCGCGCGAAATCCCGAATGTGGTGGAGGATTACTTGGAGGCGGCGCTGGAGCGGGGGTTTCGTGAGGTGCGGCTGATCCATGGTCGTGGCAAGGGCGTGCAGCGCGCGCGCATCCACGCGCTGCTGGCGCGTCACGAGCACGTTGAGCACTTTACTGACGCTCCGGCGACACGCGGCGGTTGGGGCGCGACGCTGGTGTATTTGAAGGGCCCCGAAAAGTCGGCGTAACAGCGCGGGCGGCGATCTGTGCCGGCAGAGCGGCGGGGCAGTTGGCGTAGCGGCGCGCGGGCGGTGCGCTACGCTCGCCGCCATGAGCGTGAAAGGAAGCTGTCTGTGCGGAGCCATCCAGTTCGAGATCACCGAGACGCCGCGCGGGGCGACTCATTGCCACTGCAGTCGCTGCCGCAAAGCGCGTGGGACCGGACATGCCACCAACTTCTTCGTCGCCGCCACGGCGCTGCGCTTCTTGAAGGGTGAGGATCAGCTCGGTAAGTACAAGCTGCCCGAAGCCAAGTTCTTCTCGCACTGGTTCTGCCGAGCGTGCGGCTCCCCCATGCCGCGCCACGATAAGGATCGCAACATCGCCATCGTCCCGATGGGCTCGCTCGACGAGGACCCTGGCGTCAGGCCCGGTCGGCACATTCACGTCGCGTCGAAGGCGCCGTGGGACACCATCGCGGACGAGCTGCCGCAGTTCGAAGCCGGCCCGCCCCAGCTCTAAGTAAGCGCGCTCCGTCGGCTCAGCAACGACGGGCTCGAAAGTAACGATCGACGGCCCGGCGCGCTGCTATATGGTGCGCGCCGTGCTTCGCGCCCTGCTCAACGCCCTCATCCTCCCGCTGTGGACCGCCTTGTCCGTCACGGCTGGGCTCACTGCCGCCGTGCTGACGAACGACAAGAACCTGTTTTATCGTTGGCAGCGCGGCTGGGCGCGCGGCCTGCTCAAGCTATGCGGCATCGAGCTACAGGTGGAAGGCCAAGAGCACATGAAGCCGGACGGCGCGTACGTGATCGTCGCCAACCACGCCAGCTACATGGACATCCCGGCCTTGTTCGCGTCGCTGCCCAAGCTGCCGCAGTTCATGGCCAAGCAGGAGCTGTCGCGCATCCCGTTCTTGGGCGCAGCGCTGCGCGCCGGTCGGCACATCTTGATCAGCCGCGGTAGCCGCAGCAACGCCCTGAACGCGCTGGAGACCGCCGCCGATCACCTCAAGGCCGGCGCCGCCATCCTGGTCTTCCCCGAGGGCACGCGCAGCACGGACGATGCCATCGGCCGCTTCAAGACCGGAGCCTTCCGCCTAGCCAAGATGGGCGAGGTCGAGATCTTGCCAGTCGGCATCCACGGCACACGGCAGATCCTGCCCAAGCACGGGCGCTTGATCCGCCCGAGCCGCGTGTCGGTGCGGATAGGTCCGCCCTTCACGATCGCGCAGGTGCGCGACACGCCGCTCACGGAGCTGAGCGAGCAGGGGCGCGCGCTGCTGGCGCAGCTGTCCGGTCTGCCGCTGGCCTGAGCGACGCGCGAGAAGCGCGCAGAATCGCCTAGCCGCTGCCCAGCCGATTGACTCGAGCCAGCGGTTGCCGCGACCATCACGCTTCGCATGACGGGCCCGACGGAGCCGCAAGCGCTTTGGCTGCTCGCAAACCGCTACTTCGTCGGCAAAGTGGTGGGGCGTGGGGGGTACGGCATGGTGTGCCGCGGCTTGGACCGCACCACCGGGCAAGCGGTGGCGCTCAAGATGCTCTCGCCGGAAGCGGGGCGCGATCGCGACGCGGTGGAGCGCATGCTGCGCGAGCAACAGGCGTTGGTCGCCTTGAGCGGTACGTGCGCGGTGACGGCCGTGGACCTGTGCCGGCTCGAGAGCGGCGCGCCGTGCCTCGTGATGCAGTGGCTGGAGGGGCAAGATCTGGAGCAGCAGCTCTCGGCGTGGGAAGCCGCCGGGGAGCGCGGCAGCCCCCAGCAGCTGCTCGAAGTGCTGGCGCCGCTCACGGACACGCTGGACCGCGCGCACGCCATCGGCATCGTGCACCGCGACATCAAGCCGGCCAACATCTTCCTCAGCACGTCACCGCCCGGCACGCGCCTGCTCGACTTTGGGCTGGCGCGCTTCCGCTCGTCGGCGCCGCTCACCGCGGCTGGCATGGTGATGGGCTCACCGAGCTACATTGCGCCGGAGGCGTGGCGCGGCAACTCCGCTGAGATCGACGGGCGAGCCGATCTGTACTCGCTCGGCGTGATCGTCTTTCGCTGGCTGACTGGCAAGCTGCCGTTCGACGCGCCCGACTTGGTCGGCAAGATGCTGGCGGTGACCTCGGGCCCACGTCCGAGCGCCACCGCCCTGAACCCCCAGCTGCCGCCCGAGGTGGACGCCTGGGTCGCCCGCGCGCTGGCGATCGATCCGAACGAGCGCTTTCAATCCGGGCAAGCGCTGCTGGCAGCGCTCGGCGCCGCGCTGAGCGGCCGCGCGGCGTCACCGCGCGCCGCGTCCGAGAGGCCGCGCGCCTTAGCCGACGCGCAAGAGGCGCTGGCCTCCGCCTTTCGCGCCGCGGCCGGCTTGCTCAAGCGCTTTAGCGCCAAGACCGATCCGCCTCCCCCAGCCCAGCCACCGGCCGCAACTCCCGCGACGAGCACACTGTGGCTCGACTCTAGCGAGCTCGAGCCGGCTCAGCCGCAAACAGCGCCGCGTCAGAACACGGTGTGGCTCGACTCCAGCGAGCTCCAAGAAACCGCTCCTCGCCAAAACACCGTCTGGCTCCCCTCCACCGAGCTCCAAGAGGCCGCTCCCCGCCAAAACACCGTCTGGCTCGACTCCAGCGAGCTCAGCGAAGTCCCGAAGGCAGACGCCGTCGCTCCGGCTCCGGCGGTCACGGAGCCGAAGCGCGTCACCGCGAAGAAGAAGAAGAAGAAGAAGAGCAAGCGCAAGTCGCGACGCAAGAAGTCGCGCTGAGTTGGCACTCCGTTTGCTGGAGCCGTCGCATGTCCTCCGCGCTATCTCGAGTCGCGCCGCTGCTCTTGCTCTGTTCGCTGGGCTGTGACGACACCGGCAAAGCTATCAAGGAAGAAGTCCAAGAAGTGGATGAGGAGCAGGTCAAGCAAGACCTGAAAGAGGGCGCTGCCGCGGTTGGCTCAGCCGCCGAGAAGGTGGTCGACAAGACAAAAGAAGCGATCGACAAGGTCGACAAGAAGGCGGCCGAAGAAATCCGTAAGGACTAGGTCCGAGCGCGAGGCAGCTCGCTACGGGTGTGGCGCGCACGCAACGATGGTTCTTCCGGAGCATCCCGTGCCTTGCACGGGTGACGCTGCGTCGTGAAGGTCGGGCGGCACCCGAACGTCAGATAGTAATCACGATTTTACCACGCATGCCGCCGCCCTCCAATTTGCGGTGCGCATCCGCTACGCGCTCCAGCGGAAAGGTGCTGTCGATCACCGGCCGCACCTGCTCGCGCGAGGCGAGCGTGGCAAGCGTTTGGATCTTCTCGCGCGTGCGCTCCATGAAACCGAAGTAGAGCGACTGGTTCTTGATCTGCATGCCATTGATGCTGCCGCCCACGCTCACGATGGTGGCAAGCTTGCCGTAGGGCCGCACGCACTCGATGCTACGCGTGATCGTGTCACCGCCCACCGTGTCGTAGGCCGCGTCCACGCCGCGCCCGTCGGTCAAGCGCAGCACCTCCTCCTCGAAGCGGACCTTACGGTAGTCGATCACCTCGTCTGCGCCGAGGCTCTTGATGAGCTCCGTGTTCTCGCTGCGGCCCGTCGCCAGCACGCGCGCGCCTGCCGCCTTCGCCAGCTGCACCGCGAACACGCCGACGCCACCGGCGCCCGCGTGCACCAGCACGGTGTCGCCCGGCTTGGTTTGGAAGAAGGTGACGATCGCGTCGTACGCCGTGATCGCTGCCAGCGGCAGGCTCGCCGCCTGCTCGAAGCTCAGCGTCGGCGGCTTCTTGGCGACGATGGCCGCGTCCTCCACGTGATACTCCGCGTAGGTGCCCTGCCGCCCGAAGATGCGAGCGGAGTAGAACACCTCGTCGCCCGGCTTGAGCGAGGTCACGTTCGCGCCGATCGCGTCCACCACTCCGGCCGCGTCGTAGCCCAGGATGGCAGGCATCGGCACGCCCGCCCAGGAGCCGCTCCGTCGAATCTTGTAGTCGACCGGGTTGACCGACGCCGCCCGCACCTTGACCCGCACCTCGTGCGCCGCCGGTTCTGGCAACGGCATGTCCGTCAGCTCGAACTTCTCCGGACCACCAAACTCTCGGATCACCATGGCTCTCATGGGCGGCAATTTGCTCCCGGACCGCGCTGGCTCCAAGCTGAACGCATGGCGCTACTCGTCTCTTGGATCAGCGTGGCTCTCGGCCTGTGGGTCGCAGACAAGCTGCTCAGCGGCTTCAACATCGCCGGTGATTGGAAGAGCTACGCGGTGGTGGCCGCCCTGCTCGGCGTCCTGCAGTTCTTGCTCGGCTGGCTGATTTACGTGGGGCTCGGCATCGCGACGCTGGGGCTCGGCTTCCTGTTCAGCTTCGTCACGCGCCTGGTCGTGAGCGCCATCGTCCTTCTGATCGCCGACAAGCTCAGCCGGCGCCTGACGGTGGGCGGCTTCGTACCGGCCCTGTTGGCTGCGATCATCGTGTCTATCACGGGCGCCGCGGTGGACTTCGTGCTGCGCTGAGCGGCGTCCTGCTCGTCAAGCGGCAGCGCTCGCGTCGGTGAGCGCCGCCGTGAGCTCCGGCTCCTCGGCGCGGTGCTGGGCGGCGATCAGCGAGTAGAACACCGGCACGACGAACAGCGTGAACAGCGTCCCGATCGTCATGCCCGTGACCAGCACGATGCCGATGCTGTTGCGGGCTGCAGAGCCCGGTCCGGACACGAACACCAGCGGCAGGTGACCGACCACGGTCGCGACCGACGTCATCAGCACCGGGCGGAGGCGCGTGAGCGAGGCTTCGCGCAACGCACTGAGCTTGTCCTTCCCTTGCTCCTGCAGCTTGTTCGCAAACTCCACGATCAGGATGCCGTTCTTCGCGATGAGGCCCACCAGCGTGATCAGGCCCACCTGCGAGTAAATATTGATGGTGGTCAGATCCAAGAAGCTGAAGACCAGCGCGCCCGAGATGGCGAGCGGCACCGAGCCGAGCAGCACGATCAAAGGATCGCGGAAGCTCTGAAACTGCGCTGCCAGCACCAGGTAAATCAAGATCAGCGCGAAGCCGAGCGTGGCCGTCAAAGCGGAGCCTTCACGGCGGATTTGGCGGGACTCACCCGCGTAGTCCATGGGCACGTTCGGCAGCTGAACGGCCGCGGCTTCCAGCACGGACAGGCCTTCTTCTTTCGTCACGCCCGGCTTCACCCCGCCGAAGACGCGCAGCGCGTTTCGCTGCTGAAAGCGCTGCAGCGTGCGTGGCGCCACCGCAGTCTCGATGCTGGTGAAGGTCGACACCGGCACCAGCTCCCCCGTCGGCGTCTTCACCTTGAGATCCAGCAGCGGTCCGACCGTGGCGCGGTCGTGCTCGGCGATCTGCGGAATCACCTTGTAGCTGCGATCGAAGTAGTTGAAGCGGTTGACGTAGCCGCCGCCGAGCAGCGTCCCGAGCGACTGACCCACGCTGGCGAGGTCCAGCCCTAGGTCCGCCACCCGCTCGCGATCGATCACGACGCGCGCCTCCGGCAAGTCGATTTTCAGGTCCGTATCCACGTACAAGAACTTGCCGCTCTGCCAGCCGGCGTTCACCACCGGCATCACGCTGGCCAGAAACTCCTGAGGCGGCGCGTCGCTGGCCAGCACCAGCTCCACGTCGTACTGGCCAGGTGTGGGCAAGGGCGGATCCAGGCGCGGGAACACCTGCAAACCCGGGATCTGTGAGACGGCTTGGTACACGTCGCCGTACATCTGCTGGGTGGAGCGGCTGCGCTCCTTCCAGTCCTTGGTCACCATGCCGCCGAACGCGCCCCAGTTAGCCGTGAGCGACCACATGAAGCGCGCTTCAGGAAACGCCTCGACCGCTTCGACCACGTCCAGCGACGCGCGGTTTGCCGCCGCCAGCGAGGAGTCAGGCGAGGCTTGCATGAAGAAGCTGATGTGACTCTGATCCTCCACGGGCGCGAGCTCGCTCCGCGAGTTCTCGTAGAGCGGCCAGGCGGCGAGCGTGACCAGCACCGCAGCGGCCACGACCGCCCAGCGGATGGACAGCGCGCCGTCCAGCAGCCGCGCGTAGACGCCCTTGAGCGAATCGAACGCGCGGTTCACGACCCTGGTCAGCTTGCCCTCGTGCCCCGGATCGTGCACGAAGCGCGAGCTCATCACGGGCGACAGCGTGACCGCGACCACGCCCGACACCACCACGGCTGCGGCGAGCGTGATGGCGAACTCCAGGAACAGCGCCCCGGTCAGCCCGCCTTGAAAGCCGATCGGCGCGTACACTGCCACCAGCGTCACCGTCATGGCCAGCACGGGGCCGACCAGCTCGCGCGCCGCCAGTATCGCCGCCTGCAAGCGCGGCTTCCCTGCCTGCACGTGCCGCTCCACGTTCTCCACCACCACGATCGCATCGTCCACCACGAGCCCCACGGCCAGCACGATGGCCAAAATGGTGAGCAGGTTCAGGCTAAAGCCGGCGGCGTACATCACGATCGCCGCGCCCACGAGCGAGATAGGCATGGCCACCAGCGGCACCAGCGCCGTGCGGATCGAGCCCAAGAATAGGAACACCACCGCGCCGACGATCAAGACCGTCTCGGTCAAGGTCTTGGTGATCTCCTCCAGCGCGTCCTCCATGAACACCGTGCCGTCGTAGGCCATCTGCATGTCGATGTCGGCCGGCAGGGTGGGCTTGATGCGCTCCATCTCGGCGCGGAGCCGGTGCGCCACGTCGATCTCGTTTTCGCCGATCAGCGGCCACACGCCGAGGTACACGGCCTCTTTCTTGCCGTGCTTGGCCACGAGCTCCGCTTCTTCGGCGCCGAGCTCCACCTCCGCGACGTCGCTCAGGCGTACGATGCCGCCGCTGCGCTCCGCCACGATCAAGTCGCGGAACTCCTGCACGGAGCGCAGATCCGTGTTGGCCAGCAGGTTCACCTGCACCAGCTCGTTCTTCGTGCGGCCGACCGCGGCCAGGTAGTTGTTGCGCTGCAACGCGGCGTACACGTCGCCGGGCGCGAGCCCCAAGGACGCGAGCTTTTGCGGATCGATCCAGATCCGCATCGCGATCTGCTGCCCGCCTTCGAACGTGACGCGCTGCACGCCGGGTAGCGTCGCCAGCTGTGGCTGCAAGCCGCGCAGGAGCCAGTCCGTCACCTCCGGCGCGGAGCGCTTGTCGCTAGTGAAGCTGAGGTAGAAGGAGGCGTAAGGTCGGTCAGCGCGCTGCACCTCCACCATCGGCGGCTCGGCTTCCGCCGGCAGCTCCGAGCGCACTTGCTGGAGCCGCGCGGTCACCTCCGCCAGCGCCGCGGTGCTGCTGTGGTTCAGCTTCAAGCGCACCGTGATCGTGCTCACGCCGGCGCGGCTGGTCGACTCCAAATGGTCCACCCCGCTGATGGCGGACACCGCCCGCTCGATGGGCGTCGTCAAGAAGCCGCGCACCGTCTCGGCGCTGGCGCCGGTGTACACGGTCGTGATCACGACCGAAGAGCTCTCGATCTGCGGGTACTGCTGCACCGGCAGTGACGTCAGCGCGCGCACGCCGACCAGCACGAGCACCAAGTTGACGACGATCGCCAGCACCGGGTGCTTGATG
The DNA here is from genome assembly GCA_023411445.1 of Pseudomonadota bacterium. Taxonomy (GTDB): domain Bacteria; phylum Myxococcota_A; class Polyangia; order Polyangiales; family Polyangiaceae; genus PMG-095. The sequence goes on along the minus strand of JAEYOT010000308.1, from coordinate 8,618 downwards.
AAGACATCCGTGAAAGAGCGCATTGGTTTCCTCCCTCAGTTCACCGCGGCCGCTTCTGCCGGCTCCACGCGCAGCCCTTCACGCAGCTTGAAGGAGCCGGCAGCGGCGACGCGCTCACCCGCGCCGAGCCCGCTCGCGATGGTTACGACCTCGCCCAGCGAGCTGCCGCTCACCACCTTGCGCTCTTGCGCCCTGAGCGCTCCCTGCGGGTCCGTTGCGACCACCCACACGTGGTCTCCATCCGGCCCCTTGCGCAGCGCGCTCACCGGCACCACCACGGCGTCGTTCGCTTCGCCGACCGGGACGAGCACCCGCACGGAGGCGCCCGGCGCGAAGCCTTGCACGTCTTGGCTCGGCCGCGGCAGCCGGGCGCGGATCAGCGCCGTGCGCGTCTCCGGGTCCACCTTCGCGTCGACCGCGACGACGCGAGCCGGCGAGGCGACGCCCTGCGCGGTCCGCACCTCCACGCTCGAGCCGAGCGCGATGCGAGCCGCCACGTCCTGAGCGACCGCAAAATCTACGTGAACCTCGTCTTCCACGCCCTGCAGCGTGGTCAGGGTGACGCCCTCGTTCAGGTACTGGCCGGGGTGAACGTCCGAGAGCCCGACGCGCGCGCGAAACGGCGCTCGGATGGTCTTCTTGGCGATCACGGCGCGCAGCCGCGCGCTCTGCGCCTGCGCCACGTCCCGCTGCGCGCGGGCTTGATCCACCTCGTCCTGCGTCGTGGCGCCGTGCTTGAGCAGCTCCTCGCGCCGCGCCAGCATCGTTTCGCTCAAGCGCGCCTGCGCGTCCAGCGCGCGCAGCTCCGCCTGCTCCACGGACGTATCCAGGCCGACCAGCACCGTGCCAGCCTCCACGATCGCGCCCGGTACGAGCGAGGCGCGCGCCACCGTGCCGGAGACCTCGGTCTTCAACGTGATGGACCGCAGCGCCAAGACAGTGCCGATCGCGGTGGTGCTGGCGCGGTGCGGCCGCGCCTCGGCCGTCGCGAGCGTGATCTTCTCGACGGGCTCCGGCTGACGCGCTGCTTCGGCCGCTGCCGCCTCTTTCGTGTCGCGCTTCCACGCCGCTAGCAGGACACCGCTGCCCGCGACGACGCCGAGCAACACCACTCCACCGACCCCGCGACGCAGGGTTGAAACAATTCTCGAGCTCATGATCGAACCTCGCTCTCGCCGTACCGATCAACAGTTTGATGACTGTCAAACCGATAGGACCCGCGCGAACGACCGCAAGCCCCGCGCGTGGAGAAATGACGCAGCGAATCGGCGGCGAAAGCAGCTGACTTAACGCGCGTCAGCCCGCGCGCGCCACGCGACGGAGCAGCTCAGCCGTGTAGGCCGCGAGCACTTCACGTCGTACTTCGTAAAACATGTACTGACCGTCTCGGCGCTCTTCGATCAAGCCGGCGCGCACCAGCTCGCGCACGTGATGCGAGACGGTTCCCTTCGTCACGCCAGACTCGGAGCACAGTTTTTGGCAGGAGCACTCGCGCTCACTGCCGATCGACTCGAGCAGCGCCATGCGCCGCGGATCCGCGAGCGCCTTGGCCACGGCTTGGAACTGCCGTGCCGTCAGCGCAGCCTGCTTCTTCGAGACGGGCACAGTCTCATGGTTATCAAACTGTCGGGCCGGCCTGTCAAGCGAGTGTGGGAACGGAGCGCCACGAGGCCCGGCTGTCACTCGAGCGGCGGCTCGTCGCCCCAGATCAGCGTGCCGTCGCGGTACAGGCACACCTTCGTGTGCGGCTCGTAGCTCTGCTTGCTCGGGTCGAAGGAGTAGTCGCCGCTCTGCTCGTACTCCGCGTAGTTGTGCTGGTGCACGGCGAGCTCGAACGAGAGCGTGCCGCCGACGGGCAGGTTGCCAGCGTTGGCTCTGAACTTGATCGACAAGTAGTGATCCGCGAGCGGCGCGGTCACGGGCAGCTTCACGATCGAGGTCTGCAAGCGATCGCACGCTGGCTCCGCGAAGTAGCAGTTGATGCTCTCGTTCGTCGCGCCATCGTTCGTGTAGAAATAGCGCATCTCGAGCCCATCGAGGCTGACGGTCGAGGGCCCGGTGTTCCTGAGCTGCAGCTGCGGTTGGACGAACTGAGACTTCACGTTCGTCTCGTTCTGGTAGTGGATCTCCAGCGTCGGCGTGCACGTGCGCTGCACGCACGCGCCGGCGAAGCAGTCGTCGTGCACGCGGCAGCGCTGGCCGTTGTCACACTGCGTGGGGCAACTGCCGCCGCAGTCCCGATCCGTCTCGGCGCCGTTCCTCACGCCGTCGTCGCAGGCCGGCTCTTGGCACGTCTCGTCGCAAACACGGCTCTCGCAGTCCGAGCCACGATTGCAGGGTGAGCCGTCGGGGCATGCCAGCGGACAGGAGCCGCCGCAGTCCTCGTCCGTCTCGTCGCCGTTCTGCACGGTGTCCTCGCAGGTAGGCTCTTGGCACTGCCCGCCCTGGCACACGCCGCTCTCGCAATCCGATCCGGCCTTGCAGGCCAGCCCGTCGGCGCACGGCGAGCACGGGCCGCCGCAGTCCTCGTCCGTCTCTTCGCCGTTGGTCACCTCGTCGTCGCAAGCCGGCGCCGCGCACACCCGACTGGTGCACACGTTGCTGTCGCAGTCCGTCGGAATCCGACAGGCTTGCCCAGGCTCGCAGCGCGCGCAGGGGCCGCCGCAGTCCTCGTCGCTCTCGTTCTCGTTGAGCTTGCCGTCCGTGCAGTGGCGGGGCACGCACGTGTTGCGATCGCACAGCCTGCCGATGCAGTCCGTGTTCACGTCGCAGCGTTGGCCGTCACTGCAGGGGGAGCACGTGCCGCCGCCGCAGTCCACATCGCTCTCGCCGCCGTTACGGGTGGAGTCTTCACAGGTAGGCGCTTGGCACTTGCCGCGCTTGCACACCTGGCTCAGGCAGTCCGTCCCGCCTACGCAGCCTTCGCCGTCCTCACACTTCTGGTCGGCGCAGTTGCCGCCACAGTCCCGCCCAGTCTCGGTGCCGTTGGCGACGCCGTCGTTGCAGGTGGGGGCCTGGCAGACGCGCCCCTGGCAGCGCTTGCTGGAGCAGTCACGATCCGCAACGCACGCGCGCCCCTGACGGCAGCCAGCGCACTCCCCGCCGCCGCAATCCGTGTCCGTCTCCGCGCCGTTCAGGATCAGGTCGTCGCACAGCTCCGCGTAGCTGGGCACGATGGCGTAGTCAGGAAACGTGCACGAAGCGACGCCCGCCCAGCCGACCGCCAGCAGGGTCACGATCGAGCCGCGGAGCCAGTGCATGTCCGGCCAACATACCAAACCAGGCCCGGCAACGCGCGCTTGCTTTTTCTGCCGACTTGAGCACGCCACAGAGCGCCAATTTCGCCCGCGGATGAGCGCGGCAAGCGCCACGCGCAACTCCCCACGATGCGAGTTCGTGCTGCGCCAAAACTCTTGATCTGACCCGTGTCTCGCCGGTGCGGCCAGGCACCCCCGTGGGTGAGGGCCAAGAGGAGCTTTCTCCCTTGGGGGCCGAAACCTGCAACCGGTTCCCGTTCGGGCGCAAGTTTCCGTGCGAGCAGTGACGCATCGTGCCCCGTGTAGCGAAACATGCGCGATCTGACTTGCAACGAGGCGCAAGCTCCATCAACAAAGGCGCATGCGTACGCACGCCGGCGTGATTGCCGTGTTGAGCTCGTTCCTCCTTATCGCCAACTGCTCCACAGAGGCGGACTTACCCGATGCCAGCGGCGGTAGTCCGCCAGGCGTCGCCGGCAGCGGCGGCAGCGGAGGCGCAAACGGCGGCTCCACCGCCGCTCCCATGTGCGCCCAAGGGCAGATCACCTGCGCTTCCTTGTGTGTGAACCCGCAGAATGACTTTCAGAACTGCGGCGCTTGCGAGAACAAGTGCGCCGATGGTCAGAGCTGTAATGCCGGCAGCTGCACCTGCACGGCCGGGCTCGACGCCTGCCCGTCCGGCTGCGTGAACACCAAGTCGGACGGCGCCAACTGCGGCACGTGTGGAACCGCTTGCAGCGGCGGCCTGCTCTGCTCGAAGGGCACCTGCTCGGCGACGTGCGCCGAGGGCGAGCAGCAGTGCGGCACCGGCTGCGCGGACCTGCTGACGGACGCGACCAACTGCGGCTCCTGCGGCAACCGCTGCTCGGGCGGCCAAGCCTGCAATAACGGCGCCTGCGGCTGCCCGTCCGGGATGAGCACCTGCGGCGGCGTGTGCGTGGACGTGATGACCAGCGCCGCCAACTGCGGCACCTGCGGCACCCAATGCAGTGCCGGTCAGAGCTGCAACGCCGGCGTCTGCCAAGGTGGCGGCGATGGCGGCGCCGGTGGCGGTGGCAACGGCGGTAGTGGCGGCAGCGGCGGCGCGCCTCCCGGCCGCAACGGCTGCGCAGTGAAGCCGGGCCTGATCGCTGACTTCGAAGAGGGCGGCACCGCCCCGGTGCTGGTCGCGCACGAAGACCGCTCCGGTGCGTTCGAGAAGTTCAACGACAAGACGTCGATGGATCACACCATGACCGTCGGCCCGTCCGGCGGCACCGCGGAATGCGACAAGTTCGCGCTGAACGTGAAGGGTCAGGGCTTCTCTGACTGGGGCGCGGGCTTCGGTTTCAGCCTGGCCGGCCCGACCAGCGCGCCCATGCCGTACAACGCCACGGCCAAGCAGTTCACCGGCATCCGCTTCAAGGCCAAGCTAGGCGCCAGCGCCCATGCGAAGTCGTCGGTGCGCTTCAACCTGTCCACGCCTTGGACGGAGAGCAAGGACAACCCCGGCGGCCAGTGCACGCCGCAAGCGGCGACGGCCAACAAGGCCGCTTTGGATTGTTACCAGCACGCCGGTCGCTTCCTGCCGGTGGGCAGCGGCGAAGGCGAGCTCACTCAGAGCTGGAAGACGTTCACTTACTGCTTCGATCGCGACCTGTACCCGCTCTCGCTCCCGAGCAACCTGACGAACGAGCAGCGCAACAGCATCGGCAGCAACATCCTCAAGGTGCAGTTCCAGTTCAACCAGGGCAAGGACTACAGCGGGGCGTACTCGCCGGAGGCTCCGGCCTTCGCCAAGAACCTGCCGTTCGACTTCTGGGTGGATGATTTCGAGTTCTTCAGCGGTGAGTGCCCGAACGTGGTGCCTTCGCCGTCGAACGGCTCTCCCGCCAAGCCGTTCCCGCAGAACGCCAACATCGGCAGCTGCGCGCCGGCCACCGGTGCCGCCAAGTTCTCCGGCGCCATCGCACAAGCCTACGCGCGCTGGACGAAGAACTTCGTTCAGAACGATCGCATCGTGGCGCCGGAGCAGCAGAACGCCATCACGTCCGAAGCGATGGGCTACGGCATGATGATCGCCGCCGCCATGGGCGATAAGGCGGCGTTCGACAAGTTCCACACCTACGTGAAGAGCCAAGGCGGCTCGGGCAATGGCTTGATGACGTGGAAGAACGGCGGCTCGGGCTCCGCCAGCGACGGCGACATCGACATCGCGTTTGCGCTGCTGATGGGCCACGCGCAGTGGCCGACCGCCGGCTACAAGGCGGCAGCTGACTCGATGGCCGCCGCCATCTTGGCCCAAGACCTGGTGGACAACGTCATCCGCGGCGGGAGCTCGTTCAAGGACGCGCCCTTCAACCCGTCGTACTTTGCACCCGCAGCGTTCCGTAAGTTCGGCGCGAGCTTCAACACCGCCGTGACCAAGAATTACGACTTGGTGACCGCCAACATCAACGCCACCACGAAGGGCGTGCCCACGGACTGGGCCAACCCGAGCAACGGCACTCCGTCCGGTCCCGGCTCGGCCCAAGTCACCAGCGAGATCATCGACGGCAACAACGGCGCGATGGGCTACGACTCGGCGCGCGTGCCGTGGCGCCTCGGGCTCGACGCGTGCTTGGGCGGCGGCAACACCACCGCCCTCAAGGCGATGGTGGACTTCTTCGCGGCCAAGTACGACGCTGGCGCCACCATCGATCTGATGAAGGCCGGCTGGTACAAGACGAACGGGAACGTTCACCCCAAGGCGAAGGACTCGCAGGGGTCGTACATCGGGCCGATGGGCGCTGGCGGCATGGCCGTGGGCAACAAGGTGCTGCACGACCGCGCCTTCCGCGCGATCCTGGACATCTTGGAGAGCGGCGACTTCAACCGTACGTACTTCCCCTCGACGGTCGGCTTGCTCACGCTGCTCATGATGAGCGGCAACTTCCCGACGCCCTGAGGCGAAGAGACGAGCTCCGCCTCACCGCCCCGCACGGCGGCGGTCGGTGAGGCGTGAGCAAGCGGGGGTCAGTCCACCCGGTCGTTGGCGTCGTCAGCCGCGTCCGCGGCGTCCTCGGCCTTGTCGGCGGCGTCGTCTGCCTTCTCCGAAGCGCGATCCGCGTCGTCGGCCGCGCGCTCCTCGACATCGTCAGGCGACTTCACTTCGACGTCACCGCCGCAGGCGGCGAGCAAGAACGGAGTTGCCATCGCAGTGAGCAGGCTTTTGGTGTTCATGAGCGCTGCCAAAGCATTCGCCGTGCCACAGCGCTGGTAGCCTCAGAATCGCGCCGACCCGTGAGTGGCCGAAAAGCGCTCACGCGCCAAAATGGTCGCGCGAGGCAGCAGATCTCACTCCTAGCGACTCCGGCGCAATGCTAGAGCCGGACGGCATGCAGCGATTCCGAGCGCTCGCGAGCGTCGCGCTTCTGAGCCTGGGATTGAGCGCGGCCTGCGCCCAGCGCCGCCCACCCTCCGCAACGCCGTCGGAGCCGCCCCCTGCGCTCGCGTGGCTCGAGCGCAGCGCGCCCACGGAGACGCGCGTGAACGCGCTGCTCCAAGCCATGACGCTGGAAGAGAAGCTCCGTGTCGTCACGGGCTACTTCGGCGTGCAAGCGCCCTGGAACGAGTACCGCTTTCCCGAGGCGCGGCCTCAGTCAGCGGGTGTGGTGTTGGGCGTGCCTCGGCTCAAGTTCCCGCCGCAGTGGCAAACCGATGCCGGCAGCGGCGTCGCGACCCAAGGTGAAGCGCCTCCCGAGCTCGAGCGGACCCTACTCCCCTCCGGCATCCTCATGGCTTCTACCTGGCACCCAGAGCTGGCTGAGCGCGCGGGCGCCATGATTGGGAGTGAAGCCAGGAGCAGCGGCTTCAATGTGATGCTGGCGGGCGGCGTGAACCTGCTGCGCGATCCAGGTAACGGTCGGAACTTCGAGTACGGCGGCGAGGATCCGCTGCTGGCCGGCACCTTGGTCGGCGCGCTCGTGCGCGGCATCCAGTCGAACCGCATCGTCAGCACCGTGAAGCACTTCGCGCTGAACGATCAAGAGACGGGCCGGCGCCACGTCAACGTGATCATCGACGAAGCCGCCGCGCGGCAGTCGGACCTGCTCGCGTTTCAAATCGCGATCGAACAGGGCGATCCGGGCTCTGTCATGTGCAGCTACAACTTGGTCGGCGGCGTGTACGCTTGCCAAAACGAGTGGCTGCTCAGCCGCGTTCTGAAGCACGATTGGGGCTTCCGCGGCTACGTGATGACGGATTGGGGCGCTCAATCCGACACGGTGAAGGACGCCAACGCAGGCCTCGACCAAGAGACGGGCGTGCGCAAGCTAGGCGAATACCAATGGCTCGACAAGCTGGAGCGCGCCATCGAGAGCGGCGCCGTGCCGCGCGAACGGCTCGACGACATGGTGCGCCGCATCGCGCGCGCCCTGATCGAGAAGGGCGCCATCGACGACCCTGTGCAGCCCGCGCCAATCGACTTCGAGCCGCACGAGCGCGTCGCGCAAGAGGTAGCCGAAGAGGGCATCGTGCTCTTGAAGAACGATGGCGTGCTGCCGCTGAGCGCCAAGCTGAAGCGCGGGGCGGTGATCGGGGGCCACGCGGACGTGGGCGTGCTGACCGGCGGCGGCTCGGCTCAGGTGTACGCTCGCGGCGGCAACGCCGTGCGCGGCTTGGGTCCTCAGCACTGGCCCGGTCCGCACGTGTACGCGCGCTCGTCGCCGCTTTCGGCGCTGCGCGCGGAGCTCCCGGGCGCGGACATCACGTGGACGGACGGCAAGGACACGGCAGCGGCCGCCGAAGCTGCGGCTGCGGCGGAGGTCGCGATCGTGTTCGTCACGCAGTGGACCGCCGAAGCCCTGGACTTTTCGCTCACTTTGCCGGACGAGCAAGACCTGTTGGTCGAAGCCGTGGCCCGCGCGAATCGCCGCACGGTGGTGGTGCTGGAGACGGGCGGACCGGTGCTGATGCCGTGGCTGGAGCAGGCGGCCGCCGCCGTGCAGGCCTGGTATCCCGGTAGCCGCGGCGGCCCTGCCATCGCTCGCATCTTGAGCGGCGCCGTCAATCCCTCCGGCCATTTGCCGTGCTCAGTGCCGCGCAGCGTGGAGCAGCTGCCGCGCCCGCGCATCGCTGGAAGCGACCTAGCCGACGGCGTCCGCTTCGACGTCCGCTTCGACGAAGGCGCAGCGGTCGGTTACCGCTGGTACGATCAGAAGAAGCTCGATCCGCTGCTGCCTTTCGGGCATGGCCTCAGCTACACCCGCTTTACGCGCGATCAGGTGAGCGCGCGGCTGGTGGACGGCGAGCTCCAGGTGAGCTTTCGCGTCACCAACTCCGGCCCTCGCGCCGGCAAGCACGTCGCGCAAGTTTACGTGTCGCCGGTCGGCGGCGGATGGG
>JAEYOT010000370.1 GCA_023411445.1 Pseudomonadota bacterium | reverse complement strand
GCCTCAGCCACCAGCGCCGCGCGCTCCTCCGCCGCCAAGGACGCGGCCTGCTTGGCCAGCGAGGCGTCCACCAGCTCGAGCGCGTCCTGGGAGCTGAGCGGATGAAGCCACAGCACGTCGTCCTGCTCGGGCCGCGACGGCCGATCGGAGCCTCGGCCCAGCTGGTTGTTCAGCACGCTGTCTTTGGCGACGGCGGTGGTGGTCACCAGCATCAGATGTGGCGCCTCCGGCTTGCGCATCAGCTCCTGCAGCACTGCCTCACCGTCGGGATCGATCCACTGCAGGTCGTCCAGGTACACCAGCAGGCGGTAGCGATCGCACACGCGCACGAGCAGCTCGCGGAGCGCCAGGATACCGTGCGCGCGGGAGAGCTGAGCGTCCGCGCTGCGCACGGCCGACGAGGCGCGCGTCATGGCCGGCACCGAGCCGAAGGCTGGAAACAGGCGGATCAGCTCGGCGGCGTGGCGCGGCACGAAGAACGAAGCGTCTTCCGTCGGCAGGCTGCGCAAAAAGCCGACCAGCGTGTCCACCACGCCGTCGATACCTTTGTAATGGATCGACTCGCGCTCGTAGCAACGGCCGGTGAGCACGATCAAGCCGGGCTCGCTCTCCAGATCTTGCAAGAAGCGGCGCACGAGCGCGCTCTTGCCGATGCCGGACTCGCCGAACAACGAGGCCGTGACGGTGCTGCCGCGCGCCATGCGCTCGTAGCGCTCGCGTAGCCAGGCGCGCTCGCGTTGGCGCCCTACGAATTCCGGCGGGGGCAGGCGTCGGGAGCGAGCCGGGCGCTCGCGCTCCACCACGTAAGCGCCCGCCTGCTCCAACAGCGCGCGGTTCGCCAGGCGCGCCGCCGGGTCGCGACTCAGGAGCTGAACGCACAGCTCGTCCAGATCGGGCGGCACGTGCGGAGAGAGCGAGCTGGGCCGCGGCGCGTCCTGCGCCACTTTGTGCGTGATCACGTACACGGCGGAGCCGTCGAACGGCAGCCTCCCAGTCAAGGCCTGAAACAGCACCACGCCCACCGCGTACCAGTCGGTCTCGAACGAGGCTTCACCCACCGCCTGCTCGGGCGCCATGTAGGCGGCGGTGCCCACGAAATGGCGCGTCGTCGACTTGCCGATGCTGTCGCCGGTGACCAGCCCGAAATCCAGGAGCAAGAGCTCGCCCTCGGTCGTGACCAGCACGTTGGACGGCTTGATGTCGCGGTGGATCAAGCCGTGCTGGTGCAGCGCGTCCACGGCGTCGATCAGCTGCGCCAGCGCTTGCCTCAGCCGCGCCTCGTCCGGCCGCCAAGCTTCGGTGAGCTGATGATCGCGGACGTACTCGAGCAGGTCGCGCCCGTTCACCAGATCCATGGTGAAGAACAGCACGCCGTCCTCCTCGAACAGCTCGTGGAGGCGGACCAGCCGGGCGTGGCGCACGCCCTGCAAGGCGCGAAACTCGCGCTTGAAGCGGGTCCGCGAGTCACTGTCCAGATCACGCAGCATCTTCACTGCCAGCGCGCGGTCCGTGCGGCGATCGAAGGCTTCGTGCACCACGCCCATGCCGCCTTCACCGAGCAAGCGGCGCAGCTCGAAGCGCTCGCTTTGCGCGCCCAGCCAGTGTGCGGCGGGTCGCGGAGATTGGGCGGTCATTGGGTCGACACAGACGCTATGAATGACCGCGTCAATAGTCAATCCGTCCGCCCGCGCTGCGGCGCTGCCGGCAACAAAATACTGATGCGCGAGCGCTTCGCGCAGGCGGATCCTGCATGTTAGCGTGCGCGCGCATGAGCATCACACGGCGCGAGCTGTTCGCAGTCGCGGCGCTGGGGGCGCTCGGTACGTCGTGCCGCGCGGGGCTGCCGCCGAGAACGGCGTGCGCGAGCCGGCCGGCCACGCCCGGCGTTCCCCCGACTCACACCGACGGGCAGCGGCTGAAACTCTGGTCGTACAACGAGATGCAGCGGGCCACCCCCAAGGTGTACCGACCCAAGGACAGCGCGGCGCTGGCGGCGGTGCTGCAGGGCCTCCAGCCGGGTCAGCGCGTCACGTTCCGCGGCGGCGGCCAGTCGCTGGACGAGCAGCCGCTCAACGACGACACCGTGATCGCGCTCGACGGGCCCGGCTTCGTTCACATCGGCGAGCCACAGCAAGACGAGAGCGGCTACTTCTTGACGACCGGCGCTGGCGCTCGCTGGTGGGACATCATCTGCAGAATCGGCAAGCTCGGCTTGTTCCCGCCGTCCATGGCCACGGCCGCCGACGCGACGGTCGGCGGTACGCTCTCGGCCGACTGCGTCTCGCGCATGTCCGCCGTGTGGGGCAAGGAGGGCGAGCAGATCCGTAGCTTCAAGCTGATGCTGGTCAATGGCACCGAGCTCACGTTGACGCGCGAGGAGACGGACGCAGAGCGCCGCGCGCTGTTCGAGGCCGTGATCGGCGGCTTCGGTTACTTGGGCGCCGTCACGGAGGTCACGTTCGACCTGATCCCGGTCCGCAGCCGGCCCAACGTGCCGGGCGACTACCCCAAGGTGTTCACGCGCTCGACGCGGCACCCGGCGGTGGTGGACTGGGACGTGATGCTGCGAGCGCTGCACTCCAAGGCGGCGGACGCGGCGCGCCAGGCGGGCGGCGTCGCCCACGCTCGGCGCAGCGCCGTACCGCCGTATTGGTCAGCGCTGTCCATCGCCGGCTACCTGGCGGGCGAGGGCATGACCGCGAACCTCTTGGAGCAGCGCTTCGTGGAGGCCAGCATGAAGGGCAAGCCCACGCC
>JAEYOT010000296.1 GCA_023411445.1 Pseudomonadota bacterium | reverse complement strand
CGGCTGCTCTGCCCGTCCCAGCACGGTCGTGGTCACGGACAGCACCTCGGAGCGCGCGACGTTGCCCCCCACGATCGGGCAGCGCAGCCGCCGTGCGGCTTCGGCCTGGCCCCGCGCCAGCCGCGTGAGATAGCGCGAGGGAAAGCCGCTCGGCACGTGCAGGCTCGCCACCGCCGCCAGCGGCTCGGCAGCCATCGCCGCCAGATCGCTCACGGCCGCCTGCAGCGCGCGGTAGCCAACGTCTTCCCACGTGAGCCAGCGGCGATCGAAATGGACGCCCTCGACTTGATCGTCCACGCTCACGATCACGCGCTCACGCCCGACGCGCAGCACCGCGGCGTCATCACCGATGCCGAGCTCCACGCCGCGGCCTCGCCCATCCGAGAGCGCGGCTGAAAGCTGTGCGATCAACGCGAACTCGCCCGCTCCCGGGCGCTGCTTGGCCTGTGCCATCTAGCCGATGGTGGCGCGTTTGACCGGAATCGTCACCAGAAAGACCGTGCCGCGAGGCTGGTTGGTGGCGATGCGCACGCTGCCGTCGTGCGCGTCGACCAGGCGCTTGACGATCGACAGGCCGAGGCCGGTGCCGCCCGCCTCGCGCGTGCTGCTCGAATCCACCTGGTAGAAGGCGTCGAACACCCGACTGCGCTCGGCCTCCGGGATGCCGATGCCGGTGTCTGCCACGCCGATCTCCACGGCGGTGCGGCGCGCGCCGAGCAGCACCATGCCAGCCGCCTCGCCGCCAGTAGCCGCGTCCATGCCCGTCAGCTTCGCCGTAAGCCGCACCGAGCCGGAGACGGGCGTGAACTTGATCGCGTTCTCGGTCAGGTTCAGGAAGACCTGGCGCAGGCGTTCGGCGTCGGCCCAGATCGGCGGCAAGCCTTTCTCCACGTCGAACGCCAGCTCCACTTCTTTCTTGCGCGCGGTCGGCGTCATGGTGGAAACCACGTCTTTGACCAGCGCGGCCACGTCCACGTTGTTCTTGCGCAGACTCATCGTGCCGCTCTCCAGCTTGGAGAGGTCCAAGAGGCCCTTGATCAGCGAGAGCAGCTGATCGCCCTTGTCGCGAATGGTCTGCACGAACTCGCGCTGCTCGGCCGACAGCTCTCCCGCCAGCCCCTCCACCAGCATCTCGCTGTAGCCGATGATCGACGTCAGCGGGGTGCGCAGCTCGTGCGAGACCGTGGCGAGGAAGTTGCTCTTCAGCCGGTCTAGCTCTTTCAGGCGGTCGTAGGCCACCTGGAGCTTCTGGTTCTTGTCCTCCAGCTCACGAAAGCTTTCGCGCACGCTGGCTAGGTGCATGTTGCTGGTGAGCAGCGCGCGGTGGCCGCTGAAGAGCAGCAGGTCCAACACCCGCGCCAAGTGCCGTGCGGCGCGCTCCACGGTGCTCTCGTCAGCGTGCGGCAGCTTGCGAAACAGCGCGCGCAAGTTGTCGGCGTCGAGCTGCGTATCCAGCGCTAAAAGGCCCGGCGCCGGCTCCGCGTCGGGATCGTCCACGTACGGGCCCAAGATCAAGCGGCCGAGCTGGCGCGAGTCGTACATCACGGCGACCACGCGGTAGAGCGCGCCGGTCACGCACGTGTAGCGCGCCTCCCCGTCAGCCCCGGGCGCCAGCGCCTTGACCTGCGCCACCACGTCCGAGAGCGCCGCTCGTCCGGCGCTCGTCGTGTTGAGGTAGGCGTAAAGCTCGGTGGAGTCACTGGCGTCCGCCAGCAGCTTGCCCTCCTCCGTGAACACGCGGATCGGCACGCCGAACAGGTCGCTCGCGCTCTTGACCATCTCGGTCAAGCCGTCGCGCGAGACCAGATCCTCGAGGCTCAAATTGCCCCCGAGCGTGAGCTCGTCCAGCGACCTGGGCGGGAGCGAGGGCGCTGTTGGGGCAGGCATCAGTAGGCCTCCGGCTTGAGCACGTCCAACGCGCCGCCCACGCACGTGCCCAAGATCTCGGGCAGCGGGCGATTGTCGCCCAGCTTTTGCGCCACGTTCTGTAAGAACGCTTCCGAGTCGAAGCCGAATTTCTTGTTCAGGTCGTGCTCGGCGTCGAGCGCGCTCCAGGTCAGGTGTAAGAGGCCGATGAAGGACTCGACTACGCCCTGCCCGCGCATCGCCACGGCCAGGTACACCGGCTCGCGCCCTTGCGCGGCCAGCTCGGCGATCTCCGCGTCGCTGCGCACGTCCGGCAGGTCACGCTTGTTGAACTGAATCACCACCGGCATCTGCTTCAGCGTGAGCCCGTGCTGCTTCAAGTTCTCCTTCAAATCCAGGAAGGACTCGGCGTTGTGCTGTGTCTCCGCGTTGCGCGAATCCGCGATGAAGGCGATGCCATCGGCGCCCTGCACCACCAGGCGGCGCGTGGAGGCGTGGATCACCTGCCCCGGCACCGTGAACACCTTGAGCCGCACCGCCAAGCTGCCCTGGTTGCGGAAGGTCAACGGCAAGAGGTCGAAGAACAGCGTGCGGTCGTCACGCGTCTCCAGCGTCATCAGCCGCCCGCTGGAGCCCGGCTCGGCTGCCTTGTGCAGGGCCTGGAGGTTGGTGGTCTTACCGCTGAGCGCAGGACCGTAGTAAACGAGCTTGACGGTCAGCTCGCGGTTCACGAAATCAAGCTGCACGGGCACCTCGTGGCCACCTCTGAACGAGGCTGCGAAACGTCAAGGTTTTCATACTAACATGGCGGACCTTGGCCCATACGGTCGTCTTCCTCTGGATTTCAGCCGCTAGCAGCCTGCCCGCTGCCGAGCGCCACATCGCAGACTATGGCGCTGCACGCGACCTGACGCTTTCTCGGCTGGATCTCAGCGCCGCTCCGGCCGGCTTAGCGGCCTACGACGACGCGCTCGTGGACCGGCTCGAAGCAGAGCTCGAGCAAGCTCGCACCGCGATCTCGGCGCTGGAAGAGGACGCAGCCGCCGAGCGCCTCGAGCGGCTCGCTACTGAGCTTTCCTCGCACCCGCACTTACCTCAAGCCGGCTTCTTGCTGGCCGAGTGCCTGGCGCTCCGCGCGCAGCTGCTCCGCGCTCGCGATCCTCGAGCCGCAAGCGAGCTGGAG
>JAEYOT010000275.1 GCA_023411445.1 Pseudomonadota bacterium | reverse complement strand
CGAACGCGGCCGTCTTGCCGGTGCCGGTGCGGGCCTGCACCACCAAGTCGCGCCCGCGGGCTGCCGGCTCGAACACGGCGCGCTGCACCGGCGTCGGCTCGGTGTACCCGAGGTCGTCGATGGCTTTGCGCACATCCTTCTGCAGGGGGAGGGCGTCGAAGGTGACGGGCGCTGTGTCTTCCGCGGGCTGTGTCATCGGCAAAATCGAAGTTAGTGGCTGGTGGCTTCGGACGCGCCCTTCAATCGGCGTCGAAGCGGCGCGAGGCCGAGCGACTCATACCGCACCGCGTGCTCCTCGGCATAGCGCAGAGCGATCACGTCCTTCAGGTGCTTACGCCCAGCTGCGTCCCCCTCGCAGGCGGCCTCCACGGCTTTCTGCTGGGACCACTCCGGCTCGAGCGCTTGGCGATAGAGGGCCAGCGCCGCGCGCTCGTCTTCATCGCCGCTAGAGGCGGCAAAAGCAGCTCGGGCGCGCGATACGGCTCGTTCCAAGCTAGCGGTTCCGCTGGCGCAGCCTTCCGGGCTGGGAGGAGCGCTGCCCCAAACGGTGCTGAGGATCTGGAACGTCCAAAGCGCGGTGGCACCTGCGAAGATCGTGGCAAAGACCGCGATGCCGGCTCTTCGGCCGATGCGCTCGGCCCTCTGCTGGGGCGTCAGAACGCGCGGGGGTCGCGAGGGCATCGAAGCGCCCTTGTGCCCGCATTGGCCGTTGCCGTCAAACCCCTCGTTGACCTCGGCCGCAGCCTACTCCATACTGGTTTCACAAGAATTTGAAAGCTCAGAAACTCGAAGATAGTTCCGCGCCAGGCCTCGAGCAGAGCGTCTCCACGCTCTCTGCTGCCAGCGCAGCGCACGCGAAAGACGCCCGGCTTGAGCGCCGAATCCAGAGCGTTCAGGAGCTTCTTGCCGACGATCTGATGTGGGTGGAGAGCAGCCTGGCCAGCGCGGTGGGTGACGGCCCCACGCCCGGTGTGGACGCGGCTCGGCACCTCGTCGCGCGTGGCGGCAAGCGCGTCCGGCCGATCGCGCTCTTGCTGAGCGCTGCCTGCTTCGGGGGCATCAACGACAAGGCCCGGCAGCTCGCCGTCGTGTCCGAGCTCGTCCACTCCGCCACGCTGCTCCACGACGACGTGATCGACGAAGGCATGGAGCGCCGAGGCGCGCCCACGTCGCGCCTCGCTTGGGGCAACGGCGTCAGCGTGCTGGCTGGCGACATGCTCCTCGTCAACGCGCTGGATCGCACTTCCCGCCACGCCCCCGAGGTGATGACGGACCTGATCACGACACTGCGCCGCCTAGTGGAAGGCGAGATCGTGCAGCTGCGCGGTCGTAGCGAGCTGGACGTGACCGAGGCCACGTACGAGCGCATCCTGCGGGACAAAACTGCGTCGCTGTTCAGCTGGGCGACCCGCATCGGCGCTCGCGTCGCTGGCGCCAGCCCGGCAGATCAAGAGCGGCTGAGCGGCTTCGGTGAACGGCTCGGCATCGCCTTCCAGCTGGTCGACGACGTGCTGGACTACTCGGGCGAGCAAACCGGCAAGACGCTGCTCACGGATCTGCGCGAGGGCAAGCTCACGCTGCCGCTCGTGCTAGCGGTAGCGCGCCGTCCGGAGCTCGCGCAAGCGCTCCGTCGCATTCACGCCGGAGATCGTGAGCCGGTGCAGCTCGTGAGCCAAGCCGTGATCGAGACGGGCGCCTGCGACGAAGTGCGTCGCCGCGCCGGCCATTACACTCAAACGGCCGTCGAAGCCTTGAGCTCCATCGTGCCGGGGCCTGCCAAGGGCTTGCTGGAGAACGTCGCGGAAGAGCTGGCGCGCCGCGCAGCTTGAATCAGCCCATCGACGAACCTCAGCTTGTCCTTCACGACCGTGGAGATGGCAAACGGGTAGGCGTCTGGTAGGCCCATGCTCTGATTGAGCGAGTTGAGCGCGACCGTGAGGCGATACCACTCGGCCATCAAGCGCTCGAAGGCGTTGCCGTCACCGCTCGGAGGTGTGGAGGCAAAGCCGTATTGCTCGGCGGTCTCCAGCGTGTCCACCATGTGCAGGTAGTGCGCGAACGTCTCCGCGAAGTCTTCCCAGGGGTGTGACGCCGCGTAGTGGCTGATGAAGGTGAGGGCGTAGTCGGGCGCTGGCGGCGCGGAGTAGTGGCGCTTCAGGGCCTCGCCGTAGTCCGCGCGCTCGTCGCCGAACAGCGCCCGGAACTCGTCATGGCGGTTCTGGTCGGCCACCAAGCGATCCCAGAAGTAGTGCCCGACCTCATGTCGGAAATGGCCGAGCAGGGTGCGGTAGCGCTCCTTCAGCGCCACGCGCAGGCGCTCGCGTTCGGCGGCGTCCGCCTCGTCCAAGTTCAGGGTGATGAGGCCATCGGCATGGCCGGTGAGCACCCGCTCGCCAGGTGTGCTCGCCTTGATGTCGAAGGAGAGCCCTTTCACGGGGTCGTCCGCTTTGGCGATGACGGGTAGCCCCAGTCGATCCAGGCCGTAGACCAGGCGACGCTTGGCGAGCTCTACCTCTTGCCAGCGCTGCCGGTTCTCCGGCTCGGCCAGGTCCGGGATGACGTTGTTGAGGCGGCAGGCTTGGCACAGCTCCTCCGCCGAGTCACTCGGCACCATCCAGTTGCACACGCCTTCCTGCACGTAGTTCGCGCACTTGCGGTAACGCCCGTGGGGCGTCTCCACGTGCGGCTCGCTGCTCGCGAAGGCGATCATGTCGAGCGCCTCCGGCAAGAAGCCCAGCTCTTGCCCGCAGCTCAGGCAGGTCGTGTTCTGAAAGAAAACCGAGGCGCCGCAGGCGCAACGAAAAGCCAGCATCGCGCTCGCATTGGCAAGCGGCGTGCCGTCGAAATGAGGCACTTCATCGCATCAAAAAGGCTTGGGACTGAGGCGCTTTGCCGCGACCGCGCCAATTCGTGACGCGCGTGCCGCCCCCTCAGTTCAGCGTGCCCGGCGACGACGAGTCGCTGCGCTGCGGCTCGATGAAGGTGGCGGTGATCTCGCGCTCGAGCGCGCCGCGGATCTCGGCTTCGATTTGCTCGACGGAAGCGGCCAGGCGCTCCACGTTGCGTTGATAGACGAACACGCGGGCGCTGACGGAGCTGGGCTGGCCCTCGTTGCTGACGGCGTCGATCAGCAGGAGCGCGCGCGGATCCACCCCGTCCACCACGACCTCCACGCCAGGGGCGTCCGCCGCGTACACCTCCTGCTCGCGCACGTAGGCGCGCAGCATGGGGGAGAGCGAGGCCAGGGCGCGCTTGGCCGTGAGCTCGAACGTCTCGCGCGACAGCACCGGCGGCGGTCCGGGCTGGGTCAAATCCAGATCGCGCGAGCGCAGGAAGGCCTCGGTCGCGGCTTGCGTCTCGCCGCGCTCGTCACGCACCAAGCCCAGGTAGTACCAGGCCTCCGCGTTCTTCGGGGAGCGCTTGACGGCCTCCTCGATCAGCGGCGTCGCGCTCTCGAGGTTACCCACTTCGTACAGCGCGCGGCCGACCAGGAAGGTGTGCTGCGGATTCTCGAACGGGCCCTCGGGGAAGCGGTGGGACAGCTCCGTGGCGCGATCGACCTCACCCTTGCCGAGCAATGCGTCGAACATCAAGAGGAGCGCGTCCACCACCTCGTCGTCCGTCTCCGCCAGCTCGAGCGAGAGCTCGCACAGCCGGATGGCTTCGTCGTAGTCCGCCAGCGGGTGCACGTACACCTCGGCGGCGTTCAACATGGCCTCCAAGTACGTGTCGTCGAGCGCGATGGCTTGGCGGTAGTGCTCGACGGCTTCGTCGAAATCGCCCTTCAGGGCGGCGACGTAGCCCAGCAGGTTGTAGGCCTCGGGCGACTGCGAGTCGATCTCCAGCGCGCGCCGCGCCGACAGCTCGGCGCCGCGCGGGTCTCCGCGCTGCACGAGGTCCCAACCGCGGTCGAGGTGGGCCGAGAACTGGTCCATGGTCTGGCCCAGGCTATTGACGTGACCGGGCCGCACGGTCAACCGAAATTGTCCGGCCGTCGCTCAGTCGTGCACGACGATGAGCGTGCCCGGGGCTGCTTCGTTCGACCAGGCGCCGTGGAAACCTTCCGGCAGGTCGGGACCCGTGAAATAAAACAGCCATTTCGCGTCGAGCGGAGCCAGGTTCACGCAGCCGTGGCTCATCTGCACGCCGAAGTTGGAGTGCCAGAAGGCGGCGTGGATCGCGTAAGAGCGGTGGTAATATTGGACGTACGGCACGTCCTCGATGCTGTACGGCAAATCCCCGGCAGCCGTGCCGTCGCCATCCATGGTGGTGGTGATGTGCTTCTCGCGCACGCGCCACTCACCCAGCGGAGTTGAGTGGTCTTTGGCCTTATCTTTCGAGTACCTGCCGCTCGAGATCAGCGTGGCGTACACGGGGCGCTCGCCTTCGTAGGCGATCAGCGTCTGTGAGCTGATGTCCACGTCTACGTAGCGCTCGTTCGGGCCCAGGCCTTGAGGGGGCGGCCCTGGCTCCGTGATGCGCAGCTGAGACTTGCGCATGTACGTGCCGTCCGTGAGCTCCACGTACGTCTTGCCTTGAAACTCGATGCTCTTGCCCGTGAGTGGGATAGCGACGAAGCGATCGATCGACTTGGCGTTCTTGATGGTCTTGGCGGCCTCGTCGATGGTGTAGGTGCCGGCTTTCTTGTTGGCGCCGTACACCCAGCCGATCGGCAGCTTGTAGTTGGTGTCGTCCAGCTCGACGCCCTTGAAGGTCGAGCCCTGCGTCTGCCAAAACTTGTCGGACGGCGCGATCAGCCCCTTGGTGGTCTTGTACCAAGTGCGGCCGTTCCAACGGAACGTCTTGTCCACCGCGACGTAGAAGCCGGTCACCATGCGCCGGGCTAGGACGTCGTCCGAGTCCGCGCTCAGCTCGTCGAGCTTCACCTGGTGCAGGCGGTCTTTGATGTTCTCCTGCTGCCACCAGGGCTTGTCCGGCTCGGGGTCGGCAGCGACGGCCGCCGGCGTCGGCAAGAGCGGCGCGACGCCCTCTTGGGC
>JAEYOT010000238.1 GCA_023411445.1 Pseudomonadota bacterium | reverse complement strand
ACGTCGGCGCCGCCGCTCCAGCTCGCCTCCACGCGCAGATCGCCGCGGAGCTCTTCGGCGCGCGGCTCCTCCGCGGCGCGGCGCTCGATGGCGTCGCGACTCTCCGCGGGTGCTGCGGCGAGCAAGGCCTCGCTGAGCTCACTCCAACCCGCGCTGCGGCTGCAGCGAACCGCGTCCGCGACCAGCGCCACGTCCGAGCTCTTCCCCTCGGCGATGGCGATGTGGTGGCGGCACTGAAGCTCCGCGCGACCCGCCCAGCCCTCCAGGCGAGCTAGGCGCTTGTGAGCGGCGGTGTCGCCGGGCCGCACGTCGAGCACCGAGCCGAGGATGCGGATGGCGCGCTCGCGGTTGCCGCGCCGGGCCTCGACGTCCGCCACGGCGGTGAGCGCCTCCGGATCCAGCGGCTCCTTGTCCAGCCAGCGCTCGGCCAAGCGCGCTGCTCGCTCCAGCTCTCCGGCCGCGCTCGCTAGCGCGAAGGCCTTGACCAAGCTGCCGCGCCGCGACTCATCGCGTGACAGCTCGAGCTCGGCGCGCGTCACCGCGTCACCCGTGGCCGCCTTCGGCACGAAGCGATCGCTCAGCACTTCTCCGCGTCGCTCCCACACGCGCCTCATGGGGACCAGCGGTCGGGTCGAGCGGGGCACGGGCAGCAGCACGGAGTCCTCGCTCGCGATCGACTGAGGTGGCGGGGCCGCTTTGGGCCTGTCCGCGCTGCGCTTCTCTTCGCTGAGCGCCTCGCTCGACGGCGCCGGCGCAAAGCCAGTCGCGCGTCGTGGGGAGGGAGCGCGGGCGACGCCGGAGCCGCTGCTCTCGAAGCGATGCGCGGAGCCGTCGGCGTAGCCGAGGTCGCGCGAACGGAGGGGCGCGCCCGGGGGCGCTTCGGGCGCGTCGTTCAAGGCCAGCTCGCCGCTGGCGCTCGCGCCGTCCGCTTCCAGCTCCGCCGAGTACTCCGGCGCTTTGCGGCGGTTGTCGAGCCCGAAGGCCCGGTACATCGCCTCGCTCTCCAGCACGAGCAGCGAGGTGTAGCGGCTGGCGACGCTGTGCTTCACGGAGAGCGCTACCGCCTCGCGCTTGGCGGCGTCGCTGCCGTCGCGCTCCAGGTCGGCGATGCGCGAGGCAGCGAACAAGCGTGGCACGAAGGCGTTGCCCGCAGACGAGCTCACCGCCAGCTCCAGCGGGTAGCGCTGCTCGAAGGAACGACCGTTGACCGTCCCACGCAGCACCACCTCGCCGCGCAGCTCGTCCCGATCGAGCCGCCCGCTGACCAGCACCTCGCTGCCAGCCGCGATCGTGTCCAGCCGCGCCGGGCTCACGCGCGTGAGACCATCCGGGAGCTCCAAGTGCACGTCGCTCAGCGAGGCGCCATACAGGGCAGACACGGCACCCAAAGCGGCGTCGGCCAGAGGCTGCCCGGGCACGTAGGGCAGCGCGGTGCCGGCGCCGCCGCGGGCAACAGCGAGCAGCGAGTCCGCGTCGGATTCGGGGCCCACGCCCAAGCTGATGACGCGGCCGCCGCTGGGCAGCGCGGCCCGCACCGCGCGCTCCAGCGTGGCGGGGCGAGTCGGACCGGCTGTCGCCACGCCGTCGCCGATGTAAATCACGTCCAAGGCGCTCCCGGCGCCGCGCAGCGCCTCGAAGCCGCGGGTCACTGCCAGCGCGACGTCCGACGCGCCCTCCGGCGTCTCGTGCTCCAGGAAGCGCCGGACGTCATGGCCGGCTTGCGTGCCGGGAGCGCGGAGCTCGCCGGGCAGTTGGCGGCAGGTACTGTCGCAAGCGAGCACGGTCACGCGGTCGCGCGGATCCAGCTCACGCGAAAGGCGCGTCGCCAGCGCGGTGGCGCGACGGTAGTTTTCGCCGAACAGCGAGCGGCTCGCGTCCACCACCAGCGCCACGACGCGCGGCTGCTCCGCGCTGTGCGCGCGCGGCAGCTTGGGGCGGAGCGCGAGCGTGACGTAGGGCGAGGCGTCGTCCCCCAGCGCGCTCGGGTCGCGGTAGGCCCAGGCCGAGAGCTCGGAGCCGCGATCGGGTAGGGCGTAGTCGATCACGAAATCCCCGCTCGGAACGAAGCTCTTCGCCTCGAAGCGCAAGCGCTCCACGTCACCCTCGCGGGTGCGCCGCAGATCCCAGCCGGGCGTGCGTACGCGAACGCCCGGATCTTGCCCACGGATCTGCACGTCGATCGAGAAATCTAGCGGGGCACTGCCGCCGCTGGGATCCACGCCGAGGGGGTAGCTGTAGTGCCGCAGCGAAGCGGACGGCTTGACCACCTGCGAGTACGCCAGCACCACTCGACGCGAGCCGCGCTTGGGGATGGGGAAGATACGCAGCTCGAAGCGGCCGCCGCGCTGCCACTCGAGCAGCGCCGGATCCTTCCACGGGCCCGGCACCCACACGATCTCTTCCTTGACCTGTTGCCGGAGCTGTGGCGCCGCGTTCACGATCGCGCCACGCCAGATGGCGGCGGCGCGCTCGCGTTCGACGAACGCGCCTTCCTCGAGCCTGCCATCTACCTCCAGCGCCAAGCGCTCGATCTTGGCGTCTGGCGGCAGCGGAAAGCGGAAGATGCCCTCCAGCACGTCATCGGTTTGGTTGCTGAAGACCTCCTCGACCTCCGTGCGGGCGACGCTGCCAGCGATCTTGACGCGCACGGCATGCGACGCCAGCACGACCGCGCCGGCGCGCTCCTGTCGCTCGCCCGGCTTCTGCGCCTTCAGCTCGCCCAGCGCGCGTGGGCGGAGGTCCGGCTCCTCGCCGAGTCCCTCGCGCACCACCTCACTCCAGCCCAGCGCTTCGCCCAAGCTGGCGCTAGCGCTGGTCATGGGCTTGGAGCCGGGATACACGCGGCCCTCCTCGCCCGTCATCACGAGCACGTCGTTACCGTGGCGATCGGACAGGCGCACCTGCCCGCGCGCCACGTGCACGCTGGCCGACTCGTCGTCGCTGCGCAGCGAAAATTTCGTGCCCAGGACGTCAACGTGCCCGGCGGCGAGCTCGAAGCGCACGCCCGATTGACCCTGACGCTGCACGTCGGCGACCACTCCGCCTCGCACGAGCTCACCCCCGCGCCCGCGCGCCGACAAGCGCAGCGTCGTCAGCCGATCGAGCGACAGCGTGCTCCCGTCCGTGAAGGCAAGCTCGGCCAGCGTCGCGCGATCCGTGCGCAGCAGGGAGCCGGCGGGGATCTCGTCGCCCTCGCGCGCGCTCCGGCAGGCGCTGCCAGAGGGAGCGCACAGCTCGAGCTTGCCGTCCTGCGCGAGCAGCCGCTGGATCTTGCCGCGCCAAGGGGGGCCCACCAGCTCCGGATCGTCGGCGCTGGTGCCGGCGCCCGGCTCGCCGCCGAGCAAGAACGCGGCCGCGGCGGCGGCTGCCAACACCGGGACGGTCCAGCGT
>JAEYOT010000147.1 GCA_023411445.1 Pseudomonadota bacterium | reverse complement strand
GCGCTGGACGCCGACGGCAAGGTGGTGGGCGTGGTGTCGCGCGGCGGCGCGGACTGCAGCACGCCGATTTACGGCACCGTCACGGCTTGGCGGCAGCTGCTCACCACGACCGCCGCGGACGCCGCGCGCTTCGGCGGCTACGAAGCGCCGTTCTGGGTCACCACCGGTAAGAGCGATCCGCCGGCGCTACCGGGCACGGGTGGCGAAGGCGGCGGGCCGAGCGCGCCGGGCGCTGGCGAGGGCGAGCCGTGCAGCGTGACTTCCGGCTGCGCAGCAGACTTGGTCTGCTACGCGCCGAGCGACGGCGAGGCGCGCTGCGTGCCCAGCTGTGAGGAGAGCCAGCAGTGCAGCTCGGGGCGCGAGTGCCGCCCGGTCGGCGAAGTAGCGCTGTGCCTGGCTTCATCGGCAGGCGGGCTGGAAAAGACGGGCTGCGCCATCGGTGCGCCCTCCACGAACAGCGGTGGCCTCACGGCCTTGCTGGCGCTCGGCCTGCTCGGGCTGCGCCGGCGAGCGCGCTCCGCTCACTGAGCCGCAGCCCTGGCGTCGTCTTCTTCGTGCGCGGGACGAGCGCGCTGGCTCGCACCGTAGGCGCCGACGCGCAACGCGTGCACGAAGCCGACCGGGCGCAGCTCACGCCCGTCGTTGAAGGGCGAGAAACGAAGCGCCGCTTGATCGACTTCCACAGAAGCCGTGAGCGCGATGCGCGCGAGGCTGAGCCACTGGCGCGAGAGCGCGGAGCGACTGAGCAAGCGCAGCTGGAGCTCGAACGTGGCGCGTCCTTGCATCACGGCTTGCTCCAAATGCTGGGCGCGCGACAGCTCGCTGCCGTTGTGCAGGCGGGGCGAGCGCAGACGCAGCTTCACGCGACCCGCGCCGGGCGCCTCGAACGGCGACACCGCGTGGTAGTGATTCCACAAGAAGCTGCGAAAGTCCGTACCGAGGGGCGCGAGCGGCGTCGTCCAAGGGAAGCGCACCGTGGCCAAGAGCAAGTCCTGCTCACCCTGCCCTGGCTCTCCTCGGTCCAGCCAGCGCACCGCCGCGCCCAACACGTCCGGCCATTCGCGCGGGCTCCGCCACAGCGCCGAGGAGAAGCGCAGCAGCACCTCACCGGACAAGCTCTGCGCGAGTGGCGCGAGCGGCCCGTTTTCGATCAGCGCCGTGCACTCGCCGCGGTACACGACACCGTCCGGGTGAAACATGCGCGCGTTGCGAGCGCGGCTCAGCGCTCCGGTCAGGGGCGCCAGCAGCTGCCCACCCCACCAGCCGAGGCGCTCAGCGACGTTCGATGACATGCCGGCCGCTGTGCAACGGTCGATCCAGGCGGCGCAGCGTCGCCCACGCTGACGGGACGAGCAGGCATGATGAATGCAGCGCACCGCCCATGGCGAAGGAAAACCGAGACGAAAGCGAGGCAGCCGCGCTCCCGACCGAAAAGAAGCTCGACCAATTGTACGAGCTGATCGACGGCATCGAGACCGCGATGCTCACCACGCGACGGCCGGACGGCTCGCTCGTGTCACGCCCCATGCAGACCCAGGCGAGGCGCGCTGGCACGGACCTGTGGTTCATGACCAGCGTGGACTCTGGCAAAGTGGATGAGGTGCTGAGCGAGCCGCAGGTGAACCTCGGCTACTACAAAGACGGCACGCGCGAGTATGTCTCGATCAGCGGCGTAGCGCGGCTGGTGCGCGACAAGGCCGTCATTCACGAGCTGTATCAGCCGGATTGGAAGGCCTGGCTCGGCGACGAGGGCGGCGAGCGCGACGGAGGCCCGGACGACCCGCGCATCGCGCTCATTGAGGTGCAGGCCTACACGGCGCACTACCTCAAGGCAACCGCTCCGCGCATCGTGACGCTGTTCAGCGTCGCCAAGGCCGTGCTGACGGGCGAGCCGCCCAAGGCCGGTGACAAGGGCACGCTGGGACGTAGCGATTTGGCGGCCGGCGCCGCGCGCAGCTGAAATAGCTTGCGAGCATGCGCCGCGAGGCCCCACGGCTTCCGACCGGCGGGCACCTGTCTTAGGTAGAGGGGCGTGTTGCCTTTGTCTGCCTTGGATCTGGTGCCCGTGTCGGATGGCGTGCCGAGCGGTCGGGCCATCGCCCGCAGCCTAGCGCTGGCCGAGCAGCTGGACCGCTGGGGCTACGCGCGGCTTTGGTACGCGGAGCACCACAACATGCCGGCCATCGCCAGCACCACCCCCGCGACCTTGATCGCGCTAGCCGCGGCGCGCACGCAGCGCATCCGCGTGGGCTCGGGCGGCGTGATGCTACCCAACCACCCGCCGCTGGCAGTGGCCGAGTCATTCAAAATGCTCGAGTCGATGTACCCCGGTCGTATTGACTTGGGCATCGGTCGCGCGCCGGGTACCGATCAGGTCACGGCGCTCGCGCTCCGGCGGTCACGCGAGGCGCTCCTGGCCAATGACTTCCCCGAGCAGCTGGCGGAGCTGATGGACTTTGGCTCGGGCATCGCGCGCTCTCATCCATTCGTGGGCGTCACTGCTTACCCGGATGAGGTGCCGCTGCCGCCGATCTGGCTCTTGGGCTCGAGCGATTTCAGCTCTGCCCTGGCCGCCAAGCTCGGCCTGGGCTTCGCCTTCGCCGCGCATTTCAGCCCAGATCGCCCCGATCTACCGATGCTCGCCTACCGCGAGCAGTTTCAACCGTCCGAGGCGCTGGAGGCGCCGTGGGCCATCCTGGCCGTGTCGGTGATCTGCGCGGAGACGGAGGCGGAGGCCGAGCGGCTCGCCAGCTGCATGCAACTCTCGTGGGTGCGCTTGCGTCAAGGCCGGCCGATCAAGATCCCGACGCCGGAAGAGGCGCTCAGTCATCACTACGACGCGCAGGAGGAGGCGGCCGCGCGCGCCTACCGCCAGCTTCAGATCATCGGTACGCCCGCGCAGGTCAAGCAGCGCATCGAAGCGCTGGCGCAGCGCACGCGAGCTGACGAGGTGATGGTGACGACCGTGACGCACGACGCCGAGGCGCGCGCCCGCTCCTACCAGCTGCTGGCGGAGGCTTTCGGTCTCACATCTTCGTAGTCGAGCCGTGGCGGCCAGTGCTACGCAGGCGCCATGATCGAAAGCATGGTGCTCGCCCCGACCGGTGACGCGCGGGTGTTCCTGGCGCCGGACGGCCGCAAGCTCACGCCGCCGGACAGCTGGGCGTGCCTGCCGCCGGGGGACGCGGGTCTCACGCGGCGCGTGAAGGCGCTGGGGCCGTCGTGGGCCGTGATCGAGAAGAAGGGGCGCAAGGCCTTCTCACGCGGGCTGTGGGCGCCGCGCGAGAACATCGAAGCGGCGCGCCAGGCGCTCGAGCAGGAGCGCAGCACGCCTTCCTACGCGAAGAAGCGCGCGAGCGCGACGGCGCGACGGGAGCGGGAGCAGGCGGCTTACGTGGTCTCGTTCGAGACGGAGGTGCTGGACTTTCTGCGCTTCGCGCCGCGCTACCAGGCGCTCGCCCGCGAAATGGCCCGCTTGGTCACGGCGCACGCCACGCCGGTCGGCTCCGGAACGGTCGCGCGCACCGAGCGCATCCCGATCGAGCGCCGAGCGGAGTCCGCCGTCATCGCTTGGATGCGTCACCAGACGACCGCCTACGACGACATGCGCATCGAGCGCGTCGCCGGTCGCCGGCGAGAAGTGCGGCGTGAGCTGGCAACCATCTCCCGTGCCGTGCTGGATCTGCACCGCCGGGACGCGCCGCACGCGGTGGCATCCTGTCCGCTTTGCCGCGTCCTCGCCGCCGCGGCGTCTGCGCCCGTTAACGTCCCCGCGAAGGGCGAGCGAGCGACGCCGCCGTGATCAGAAGAGCGCCGTGACGTACGGCGCGAAGACGAGCGCGGCCGTGGCCAGCGCGCCGAGCGCGCAGATCAGCACCGCGCCGGCTGCCACGTCTTTGGCGCGCGCGACCAGCGGGTGAAAGCGCGGCGACGCCACGTCGCACAGCGACTCGAAGGCCGTGTTCATCGCCTCCGCCGTCCACACCGCGACGATCGCGAACACGAGCGCAAGCCATTCGAAGCGAGAGACCCCGAAGGCGAGGCCAGCCGCGACCACCGCGACCGTGGCGGTCGCATGAATCCAGGCGTTGTGCTCCGAAGCCAGCATCGTCCACACGCCGCGCCCGGCGTAGACGAAGCTACGCTGCCTCGCCGCGAGCGAGAACGGGCGCCGCACGGAGCCCACGGATATGTCTGCGTCCAAGCTAGTCATGCGCCTGAGCGTGACAGCCCCGCTGCCGGGCGCTCGTGGAGATACCGTGGAGATCGCTCACAGCTCTAGGCAGTCCAGGTTCAAAATGGCGAGCGACTCGCACTCCGACGGCTCAACGAATGCTGGTTGCCGCTGACGTGAGCAGCGAGGTCGGCACCGAAACGGGCACCAGCGACGACCCTCGGCTCGTGCTACCCGCCAGCACCTCGGCAGAGACCCCGGCGCGCGGTCGCAGCTCGGCGCTGCCACGGGAGTGCTCCCCTCCCGTGCGAGCGCAGCGAGCGCTTGGGAGGGGCCGCCCGCGCGCAGCGCGCAGCGCGAGCACGGACGGGGGGTGGGCAGCCACCCGAGCGATGGAGAGCGCACCAAACGAAAACGGCGGTTCCGAAGAACCGCCGTCTTGTGGAGCTGAGGGGGATCGAACCCCTGACCTCTGCATTGCGAACGCAGCGCTCTCCCAGCTGAGCTACAGCCCCGGGGAGAAAGGAGGCCGGGACACTAACCGCGGCCGTAAAATGGTCAAGCAGAAACGTCTGAAGCTCGTGGAATATTTACGAATGGCACAGTCCTTGACCCCAGGATCGGCATGATTATGTTGCCGCGGTCGGTCAATCGGGAGCGAGCCCGAGCCGCAAAGATTCGAGGTTTCCGAGGCGCCACCGGCTGTAGGTGAGCGGCCGGGGCCAAGCCGGAAATCCGGCAGGAGTTGAGGAGTACGCCATGGGCAAGATCATCGGAATCGACCTCGGAACGACCAACAGCGTCGTTTCGGTCATGGAAGGCAAAGAGGCCAAGGTCATCGTGAACGAAGAGGGCGCGCGCACCACGCCGTCCGTCGTGGCGTGGGATGACAAGGGCGAGGTCCTGGTCGGTCAGATTGCCAAGCGCCAAGCCGTGACGAACCCCGAGAACACGATCTACTCGGCCAAGCGCTTCATCGGCCGTCGGTTCGAGGAGGGCTCGCAGGAGGCGGCCCGCGTACCGTACAAGGTGGTGAAGGGGCCGAACGGTGACGCCTGGATCGAGGCGCGCGGCAAGGCCATGGCGCCGCCCGAGGTTTCGGCCAAGGTGCTGCAGAAGCTGAAGAAGGCGGCCGAGGACTACCTGGGCGAGAAGGTGACTGAAGCGGTCATCACCGTGCCGGCATACTTCAACGACGCTCAGCGCCAAGCCACCAAGGACGCCGGCAAGATCGCCGGCTTGGACGTGAAGCGCATCATCAACGAGCCGACGGCGGCGGCGCTCGCGTACGGTTTGGACAAGAAGACCAACGAGGTCATCGCGGTCTACGACTTCGGCGGTGGTACCTTCGATATCTCGATCCTCGAGGTGGGTGACAACGTCGTGCAGGTCATCTCGACCAACGGCGACACGCACCTGGGTGGCGACGACGTGGACCACCTGGTGATGGATTGGCTGGTCGCCGAGTTCAAGAAGGATACGGGCTTGGACGTGTCCAAGGACAAGATGGTGATCCAGCGCCTGAAGGACGCGGCCGAGCAGGCGAAGATCGAGCTGTCCAACAAGCAAGAGACGACCATCAACCTGCCCTACCTGACCGCCGACGCCTCCGGTCCGAAGCACCTGCAGAAGCAGCTCACGCGCGCCAAGCTAGAGCAGATGATCCGCCCGCTGGTCGAGCGCTCGATGGAGCCCGTGAAGCGCGCGCTGGACGACGCGAAGAAGAAGCCGAGCGACATCCACGAGGTGGTGCTGGTCGGCGGCTCGACGCGCATCCCGCTGGTGCAGGAGACCGTCAGCAAGTTCTTCGGCAAAGAGCCGCACAAGGGCGTGAACCCGGACGAGGTCGTGGCCATCGGCGCGGCCGTGCAGGGTGGCGTGCTCAGCGGTGACGTGCAGGACGTGGTGCTGCTGGACGTGACGCCCCTCTCGCTGGGCGTAGAGACGCTGGGTCAGGTGATGACGGTGATGATCCCGCGTAACACCACCATCCCGACGCAGAAGAAGGAGATTTACTCCACCGCC
>JAEYOT010000132.1 GCA_023411445.1 Pseudomonadota bacterium | reverse complement strand
CGGCCGCGCCACTCCCGTCAGGGGGGGCGCCCGACGACGTCGGGGAGCTACCCGCCTTCGCCGCTGACCCGCCCCCGCCGGCGTCAGCAGGTGCGCCGCTGTGGCCGGCGGCGGCGCTCATGACGGGCGGCTCGCTGTCGCCGCAGCTCGCGACGGCCAGGATCACGGCTGCCGTGAGAGCCGAAGCCCTCCAGTGCATCCTGGGTGTCATCACGGTCCGAAAATCCGGATTGGATCGAGCTTGTCCGGTGTCGTGGCCGCCGTGCCGCCGATGTAGTCTGGCGTGCCGCTCACCACGCCGAACCCCAACTGTCCGACGTGATTCCAACCCCAGCACTTGACGCTGTCGTTGTCGAGCAGGGCGCAGGTGTAGCTCGAGCCCATCGCTACGCTCTTCAGGCTACGACCAGCGCCGAGCGCTACCTCGGGTAGCAGGGCAGGCACGGTGCCGTTGGTGGTGCCCAGGTTGTCGATGTGCGCGTAGCCGGCCTGGCCGCGCTTGTTCAGCCCGTAGCAGCGCAGCCCCTGACCTGCCACGACCGCGCACGTTGCGCCCGTGCCCACAGCAAACGACTGCACCACCTCGCCCTGGGCGAAGATGGCGCCGCCGTAGACCGCCGGCGACTCGTCGTCGCCGATGTTGCTCGGGTCGCCGATGCCGCAAGCTCCGGCGCTGTTCTGACCCCAGCACTGCAAGCTGCCGCTGCTGAGCAGGACGCAGGCATGGGAGCTTGCCACGGCCAGCGCGGTTGGCGGGCCAGCCAGCGGCACGAGACCCGCATCGCCCAAACTGCTGGGCAACTCGTCGTCACCGATGTTGCCTTGGGTGAGGTACGCCCCTGTACCCAACTGACCCAACGCACCGTTGCCCCAGCAGCGCACCTTGCCGCCCGCGAGCAAGGCGCAGGTTGAGTTCGAGCCGGCGCCGATGCTGATCACGCTGGCGCCGAGCGAGATGGAGCCCGTTTGCTCCGGCGTTTGGCTGGCGCTCAGCGGGGTGGTGGAGCCAAGGCCCAGCTCGCCGGACGCGTTCTGTCCCCAACAGGTGGCAGTTCCATTGTCCAAGACCGCGCAGGTGTGGCGCGAGCCGGCGGAGATGGAGGTGATCTTTCGCGCGGTGGCCACCTTCACCCGCCCGATCACGGCCGGCACCTTGTTCGTTTGCGCGGTGGTGTTGCCCAGCCCGAGCTGTCCCTGCGAGTTGTCGCCCCAGCAGCGCGCGCTGCCGTCCGTGAGCAGGGCACAGGCGTGGTTGCCGCCTACCGTGATAGCGCTCGCCGTGCCCCCGAGATCGATGGGGCCCGCCGGGCTGGTACCGTTGGCGGCCTTGAGCTCGAACGGCTCTTGGGTTTGGCGAAACACCGTGTCGCCCAGACCGAGCTGGTTCAGGTCGTTCGCGCCCCAGCAGCGCA
This sequence comes from Pseudomonadota bacterium, assembly GCA_023411445.1. Lineage (GTDB taxonomy): Bacteria > Myxococcota_A > Polyangia > Polyangiales > Polyangiaceae > PMG-095. The sequence continues at coordinate 4,460 of JAEYOT010000132.1, read as the reverse complement.
CGTAGCCGCCTTCGGTCAACACGCAGGTGAACGTGCCGCCGTTGCTCAGCGCCACAGCCAGCACCCGTGAGGTCTTGCAGGTGCTCTCGCAGCCGTCCAGCGCGACGGTATTGCCATCGTCACATTGCTCACCGTTGTGCTTGACGCCGTCGCCGCAGCGCGCGGCCTGGCAGGCGCCGTCACTGCAGACGCCAGAGCAGTTGGTCGCCGTGGTAGCTACCAGATCCGCGTTGCAGGTGAGTGACGTCCGCGACGGGGTCTGGCTCGTGTCGCAGTAGCTCTTGCCGGCCCCGGCCGAGACGCAGGCCGGGATCACGGCGGCGCAGGCGCCGGTGGCTTGGCTGCAATTGAAGCCTTGGGGGCAGGGGACGCCGTTTTGAACCCAAGCGCCCTGCTCGCAGATCAGCTTCAGTGATTGGGCCGCGCCTGCGCAGGCCAAGCTTCCGTTCGGGGTGCAGGGGCAGCCGAGCGTCGGGGGCTTGCCCTTGCAGGCGCCGGAGCACAACTTGTTGGAGCAGAAGCCGTCCGTGCAGTCCGCGTTGACCTCGCAAGCCGTCGCGTTAGGGCACGTTTTCCCCGCGGCGGAGCAGGTGGGGCCGCCGCAATCTACCGCAGTTTCACCCTGATTCTTGATGCCGTCTGAGCAGGTCGCGGCGACACACTTACCGCTCTTGCAAGAGCCGGAGGCGCAGTCGGCGTGGATCACGCAGCTGAGGCCGAGGGCGCAAGGCTTGGTGGCGCGGCAGCCGTCACCGCCGCAGTCCACGTCCGTTTCGTTCGGATCCTTGCTGCTGTTGCCGCAGCCAGCCGGCGAGCACAGCTTGCCCGGCGAGCAGAAACCGCTGCCACAATCCTCGTGCACCAGGCAACCGGCGGCGTCCGGGCACCTGCCGTTCGGCTCCAGCCGGCAGGTGGGGCCGCCGCAGTCCTGACCGGTCTCGTCCTGGTTCTTGGCGCCATCCTCACAAGTCGGTTTGGCGCAGACACCGTTGCCGCAGTAGAGGCTGGTGCAGTCCTCGTGCACGTCGCAGGCCTTACCGTTGCTGCACGTGCCGAGCGGTGAGGTGTTGAGCCGGCAGACGGGGCCCCCACAATCCACCGCGGTTTCGCCCTGGTTGAGCACCTCGTCATCGCAGCTGGGGGAGCGGCAGGTGCCTCCGTGACAAAAGCCAGTCTTGCAGTCGCCGTCCTCCGCACAGGCCTCGTCGTTGTCGCACAAGAGGTTGAGCGCCCGACAGATCTCGCCGCCGCAATCCTCGCCAGTTTCGGCCCCGTTCAGCGCGCCGTCCTCGCAGCTGGGCTGGGCGCATTGGCTGCCGGCGCTACAGAAGCCCGTGCTGCAATCGTCGCCGCTTTCGCAGCCTTCATCGACCTCGCATGGGGCGCAGCTGCCGCCGCAGTTCACGTCCGTCTCGTCCCCGTCCTGCTCGTCGTTGTCGCAGTGGGCGGGCGGCGCTGTGCACTCTCCCTCCGTGCAGAGCTCTTCGTCCGCGCACTGATGGCCGCAGCTGCCGCAGTTCTCCTCGTCGGAGAGCGTATCGCCGCAATCCGGCTCTCCGCTGCTACCGCCGTTGCCCGCGCCGTCGATGGTGGTGCCCCCGGTGGAGGGGCCCGCGCTCATGCCGCCGCTCCTCGCGCTGCCGCCACTCGTCAGGCTCGGATCGCCGCCTTCGCCGCTTGGAGCGTTGCCGTACTGGCGCTCTTCACCTCCACAGGCGAAGAGCAACCACGCCACGCCGCACGCCACCACGCCCCGTGTCATGAAGGCGCTATACCAAGCGGCGATCAGCGGCGCAAGGTGAGACCTGGAGTAGCGGTCATATAAATCTGGAAACGGTTCCAGGTACACGCGAGTGAGCGTTCACATGCCATCGGCAATTTCAGACAGCTGATGAGAAAGATGGTTGGTGATGATCTGACGGAGCGTGTCATCCACAACGAGCGAGGAGCGCGAGGGGTAATCGCCGTGCCATCGGCCGTCGCCGTCGTGGTTCTATTCCCTTTCACGGTGTCTCAGCTGATCATGGGCGAGGGCCGCTCAGGTCGCCCTGGGCTGCGGATTTCCCCACGGTCAGGCACGTCGCACCGAGCGTGGTGCAGGCGCCGCGCAGCGGCTCCAAGCCCAGCCACTCATTTCAGAGAGCGAAGACATCGAAAGCTATGTTCGTGGACATCGGGAGGAGGTTGGAGGTCGCGGCGCCGCGGGGTGACATGCTCGGGGGCTTCTGGTACTGACGCGGACATGAAGCTTGAAGTCGAGGCAGGGGCAAGCATCGAGCTGCCAAGCGCGGCGGATATTGCGCGTGAGCTGAGCGAGCTCAGCTTTCCGGACAACAAATTTGCCATCCTCAAGCATGGCAAGCTGTTCATCCAAGCCTACCGCAATGAGGACGATACCTTCACCCTCGAGCACAGCGAGGGCTCGATCGACCGCATGTTTCAGTACGAGCCAGCCACGCTGAAGGAAGCGGTCGAGGCCATGCAACGCTTCCTGTCGGGCGCTGACTACCGCTCGGTGGTCTCGTTCCAGCCGCTGAGCTTGGACTAGGCGAATGCTCTCAACCGGGAAGCTTCCCAGCGGGTCCAGCGTAGGATCGCCTGTTATGAAACGGCTGGCAGCGCACGCCATCAAGGGCGGCATCCACTACACCGCCGCGGAGCTGGACAACGAGCTTCTCTTCATGCGAACCGTTCTGGCCAAGCGCCTCGAAAAGAGGCCCGCCAATGCAGGACTGCAGGTCGGCGCGCAATACGTTACGGGCTGCGCCGCGCTGGCGCTCGGTCGAGAGAGCGACGCGCTCGAGCTGATCACGGCGAGTAGTGAAGCTTCCGGCGCCATGTATGCGGCCATCAGCGCGCGCCGGCACCCAGGTCAGCTTCACGTTCCGAGGAGCGCAGCTGTCCGGTCCGAGCGGCCCACCCGGTTACAATGCCGGGCCGCTGTCTTGGGTCGCGGCTACTTGCGTGGCGCTGGCCTTAGGGCGGCAGGACGTGGTCTCGGTGTTGGCTGCCATGCCGGTTCCGGTGCTCGAGCAAGCGCCGGGGGAGCGTGATGCGTGCTGGGCGCGCCTGGCATACGCGCTGCAGGCCTTGCTCGCGGAAGAAGACGTCGGGCCACCCTTGACGGAGTTTGCGCGTTTGAGCCAGCCGCAGCATCTGTCGATTGCGGCGCCTGACAGCGTAGCCCGCTACGCCAGCGCTCGCTGGCACGATGCGCGCCATCGCAGACAAAGACCAGGCTGGCTTCGACAAGAGCTTGCTGGAGCGGCTCCAGGTTCACAAGCGGGCCCACTCCCGCGGCAAGGCAGCGGCAGACGTGGCAGGTCTCATCGATCCCTTGGCTTCAGGCATGGCGGTGCTGGGGGGGGCTCGTGGCCTCACGTCGAACGTGGAGTCCGACTACATGCCGCAGTGGCTGCTAGGAAAGCTCTCGTGAGCCGCAGCTTCGAGGTGTATTCAGTGCCGCCCGCGCGCTTGCAGGCGACGCTGGGCTCGAGATCTCGGAAGCTCAAGCAAGAGATGGACCTCGGCGACGACGAGCAGTCCAACGCCGCCTTGGATCTCATCGAGCGAGGGGCGACCGACGCCGATGGGCCCAGCGCCATCCATGGCTTCGAGCGGCTCTGCGCTCACTTGGGGAAGCAGCTGCCGAACGGCAATTTGTCGCCTGCTCAGTATAGATTCATGGCCACGATCGACGCGGCGCTCGAGAAGCGCGGTTTCCCGATCCTGCTGTCGACGTTGATGCTCGAAGGAGCCCCCATGCCGTTGCGGAGGCGGATGACTTCCCGAGCGTCGGCTACGTGGACGCCGAAGGGGTCAAGGCGGCCGCAGCATGGCTCGCGAGCCATGAGCTGGTGGACGACGATCCGCCGCTCGATGGTGCGCTGTACGACATCTCGAACTGGGTCGAGTATGCGGCGGCGCGGGGCGACATGCTGATCGGCTTCTGTGATTGAAGAGCGTAGCCCGATGAGCGTTGAGGACGAAGAGGGGTATTCGTTCGGGCAACGGAGGAGAAGCGCATCCAGCGTCAGAAAGGCTTCGCGGTCGCGCTAGCTCGAGCCGTCTTGGCTTGCTTCGCGCCGAGCCTCAGCGGCTCGGCTCAGCAGGGCCAGGCCATTCAACTTGTCAAGCTTCAGGCTGCAGCCCTCCATGGCTTTGCGTAGCTCCTCCAGGCTGAAGTCGATGAGCTCCGCTAGGCTAGGAGAGGCGACGAAATGTTGATCCTCGTCGCGACCAAAGTTGATGACTTGGCCCAAGATTCCCCCTTCAGCTGGGACCGTGTCGACACCGATATAGTCAGAGCGGTCGCCCAGCTTCAGCAGCGGTATCCAGCCTGGGTGCGTGTAAACGTCCTGAACGCCCGGATCCAAAGCCGAAGCGTGGCTATCGAGCATGCCCAAACCGTCTTCGGTCTCGTTGTCTCGGAAGCGCGCCCACGACAGCCACTCTTCGGC
>JAEYOT010000091.1 GCA_023411445.1 Pseudomonadota bacterium | reverse complement strand
CGCCGAGCAGGCCACGCTCGGCGCGAGCGGCGTTTTCTGACACCGCTCGCGCTCGTCCGAGCCTGCCGTCACCACGTCAGGTGCGGGGCAGCTCTTGTTGGCTGGCGGCCGTGAACAGCTTGGTCAGCCGCTTGGCGAAGGCGGCCGGATCTTCCAGCGGGGAGCCTTCGGCCAAGAGCGCCTGATCGTGGATCAAGTGCATCCACTCCTGCACCTGCTCGGAGCCGGGGGCGGCGTCTTCCAGCTTCTGCAGGTTCTGCAGCAGCGGGTGCTCCAAATTCAGCTCTAGGATGCGCTGGGACTTGGGCAGCTCGCGGCCCTGGGCGCGCATCAGTCGCTCGATCTGCGGCGGCAAGCCGCCCTCCGGCACGATCAAGCACGCCGGCGAGTCCAGCAAGCGCGTGGAGGCCTTGACGGATTGAACCTGACCGGCCAGCACCTTACCGAAGCGCTCGAGCAGCGCGGTCTGCTCCTTGGTCTGCTCCGGCTCCGGCTTCTTCTCTTCTCCCTCTTGCTCCAACTTGAGGTCCGGCGACGCGACGGAGACGACCGGCTTGCCGCCGTATTCGGTCAAGCCGGAGACGGCGAACGGATCGACCGGATCCGTCATCAACAGCACGTCGTACCCCTTCTGGCGCACGCGCTCGAGGAACGGGCTCTGCGAGGCCACGGACTTGGAGGGCGCGGTCACGTAGTAGATGGCGGGTTGCCCAGCCGGCGCCGCCTCCAAGTACTGATCGAGGCTGATGAGCTTGCCGGTCGCCGCGCTCTCGTAGCGCAAGAGCTTGTTCAGCTTGTCGCCCGTCTCCGGGTCGAAGTGTAGGCCCTCCTTCAGCACGGAGCCGAAGATGGCCCAGAACTTCTCATAGTCCTCCGGCTTTTCCTTGGCGATGTCCGCCAGCAAATCCAAGACCTGGTTTTGCACCTGCTTGCGGATGGTGCGCACGATCTTGGAATCCTGCAGCACCTCGCGCGAGACGTTCAGCGGCAGATCTTCCGAGTCCACCACGCCGCGCACGAAGCGGAGCCAGCGCGGGACGAGCTCCTCGCAGGCTTCCATCACCATCACGCGGCGCACGTGCAGGCGCACGCCGTGCTTGGCGTCCGGCTCGAACAGGTCGAACTGGGCGCGACTGGGGATGAAGACGAGGCCGCTGAACTCTTGCGTACCCTCGATGCGGAAGTGCTTGTGTCCGAGGGGCGCCTGCCAGTCGTGCGTGAGGTGCTTGTACAGCTCCTCGTACTGCTCGCGCGTGACGTCCTTGGGAGAGCGCTGCCACAGCGCGGTGCCACGGTTGATGGCCTCGAACTCGTCGTCCTTGCCCGGCTTCTGCAGCTCGACCGGGTACGAGAGGTAGTCCGAGTAGCGCTCGACCAGCTGGCGCAGCCGGTACGCATCCAGGTACTCGCTCGCCTCCTTCTTCAGGTGCAGCACGATGCTGGTACCGGCCTCGGCGCGCTCGGCTTCGTCGATGGTGAAGCCGCCTTCTCCAGTGGACTCCCAGCGGTAAGCTTTGTCCGAGCCGGCGGCGCGGCTCACCACCTCCACACGCTCCGCCACCAAGAACGAGCTGTAGAACCCGACGCCGAACTGACCGATCAGCTGCGGCAGGTCCGCGCTGCTCTGCCCCTCCAGCTTCTTCAAGAACTCACGCGAGCCGGACCAGGCGATGGTACCCAGGCTCTGCTTCAGCTCCTCATCGGTCATGCCGATGCCGCTGTCCCAAATCGTCAGCGTGCTCTGCTCCTTGTTGGGCAAGAGCCGCACCTTGAGCGCCGTGCCCTCGGGCAACAGCTCCGGCTTCTGCAGCGCGGAGAAGCGACGCTTGTCGAGCGCGTCCGAGGCGTTCGATAGCAGCTCGCGCAGGAAGATCTCCTGATTGCTGTAAAGCGAATGGATCACCAGCCGGAGGACCTGAGAGACCTCGGCTTGAAAGGAGTGGTTGACGGCGCTCATCCTCTGATTTCCTCGGCGCGTAGGTTTGACACGCTGCGTACCGTGTCAAGGGGGAGCGCCACAAGTCGATAAACCGAGCAATTTCGACAATTTACAAAATACGACCGCCGGCGTAGGGGTCCGAGGTCGAGCGGCGTCGGTAGGGCAACAGGGCAAGATGCCGCGGAGCGGCGCCCCACGAAGGAAGAAAAGATGAACATGATCAAGCGCGTTTCGATGGCTGGACTGTTGGCGGTGGCTGGTTTCGCGGTGAGCGCGGCGGCGGTGGCACAGCCGAACGACGCCAAGCCCCAGTGCGAGGGCAAGGGCAATCACGACGGCAAGGGCAAGGGCGAGCGTGGTGCCGGCATGTTCAAGAAGGCCGACAAGAACGCTGACGGCTTCTTGACTCAGGACGAAGTCGGCGCGCAGCGCTGGGAGCGCCTCAAGGCGGCTGACGCCAACAAGGACAACAAGGTGAGCTTGGAGGAGATGAAGCAGGCCAAGAAGGACGGCAAGCTCCGCCGCGGCCACACCAAGCCGGGCACCCGAGCCTGAGGCGCTCTACGGTGCGGACGGGATGAGACGAATGGGATTGGACGGGGCGCCGCTATGGATTGCCCCGTCACCGACCCAGAATAGGTAACGATTGCCGCAGCCGTTGTCGAGCAGGGCGTCCACCTCCAGGGTGGCGCCCGCTTCCGTCTGCACGGTGAAGCCGTCGAAGTCACGACCCGTGAAGGCTGCGAGGCGTAGCTCGTCATCAGCCACGAAGCTGAGCGAATCACTCGCTTCCAGCCCGCGGGGGCCGGCTGAGATCAGCCCGCCGTCGATCGGGCGCACCAGCACGTCCCAATAGCACTCGCCGCCACTGTCGGCATCGCAGGCGGTGGTGACGTGATAGGTGCCTCCGGACTCGTACTCCACGAACAGACCTGCGCCCGCGCCAGCCTCCACGTCCAGCAGCTCACCGGTGTCGATCGTGGCCTCCTCGATGGTGTCGCCGCAGCTGTACTCCACGTCCGACCAGTCGTCGTCGTCGTTGATGTGGCCGTAGCTGCAGGCGCTGAGCGGCACCGAGAGGCACCAGGCGAAGAGCGAGGCCAAGCGGCGAGCGGACGGCATGGAGCGCATTATTCCCCGGGCTCCAGGGGCGACGCATCCGCCGCGAGGCGGGCGCCAGATCACGCGAGGGCGCGGGGCGCGCTCGCACCGGCGCCACGCTGCGAGGCTC
>JAEYOT010000065.1 GCA_023411445.1 Pseudomonadota bacterium | reverse complement strand
GCGCCAGCCATGGCGGCTCCAGCAGTGGTGGCTCCAGCGCGGGCTCGATGGCGACCGCTGGCGCCGCCGGCACGGCTGCGGGCGGCAGCTTCGGTGGAGCGCCCGCTTACGGCCTACCTCCTGGTGGCATGGCCGGCATGGTCAACGATAACGGCGGCGGCCTCGGCGGCGTCCCCAACTCCGGCGCGCTCTACGGCGCACCGCCCTTCGGCGGCACCCGCAACAGCGCGGGCGGCACCCGCAACGGCGTGGGCGGCACCGGCGATCCGGTTCCGGTCTACGGCGCGCCCCCGGCCCCGGAAGATTCCTGAGGCTTGGAGGCGCGCCGGACGTAATCCGGAGCGTGGCTACGGCGCCGGACGTGTCGCGACGCCTGGCGGGTTCATGTTGGTGACCGCGCGGTACGAGTCGAAGATGAGCTGCTTCACGTAGAGCGGGTTGTGGATGCCGCCGGCGCCGCCGCGGGCGATGAGCAGGTAGTTGTAGACCGCGCCGGCCTCGTCCTTCGTCAGGCCAGTCGTGCCCGGGCGCACCTTGTCTTCAGCGAAATTCTCATCGGCGATCTGCGCGTCCGTCAGGCCGTCGTAAGGTGCGCTCCCGGAGCGCGTCAGCCAATCCCGCAGCTCGGTACGGAGTTGCCGCAAGCGGTTCTTCATCTCGGTCTGCCCGCCGATCACGTCGAAGCTGACGGCGTTGACGTGACAACCCGCGGATTTGCAGGAGCTCAGCTGCGGGGCGAACGAGTGATTGCCGATGCCCTCGTTGCTCTCGGTGGGGGCCATGTGGCAGTGGACGCAGCCGGTCTCCAGCGCCTGGTGCGACGAGCTATCGTACTGCAGCGAAGCGTAGTGGTAGCCGCCCTTGCCGCTGAAGATGTCGGCGTGCGGGCCTTGGTGCGGGCCCCAGTTCGCGTTCGTGAACGACGTGGTACCGGTGATGTAGTTGGTCACGTCTTTACGCGACTTGTGGCACCACATGCAGACGTTGCCGACGCCGTACTCGCCGCCGGCAACGCCATCCGAGAGGCCCTCCTGCGAGCTCTTTTCCAGCCAGGCTTCGTCCCCGTCGCCGCTGGGCACGCGCAGCGGGAATGAGCCGGCCGTCCACGGCTCCCCGGTGCGGTGCGGATCGTTGTCTTCCGTTACCTCGTGGCACGTGGTGCAGTGCACGACGGCGACGCTGGCGTGCCCCAGGTACGTCGCCTCGCTGATGCGGTTGCTGGCCGTGGAGTTCGGGTAGTTGATCTGGCCGTCTTCGACGTGGGCCGGACCCGTCGTGCCCTGGTAGCGCACGTTGCCAGCCAGGCGCTGCTCGATGGCATCCAGCGCGTGGCAGTTGCCGCACGCGCTGGTCCCGGTCCAGCTGTCGACCTCTTCGCCGCCCAGGTTGGCGACGTACGTCGCGTAGTGCGTGCTCGTCTTCCACTGCTCGACGATGCCGGTGAAGCCGTGGCACGGCGAGAGACAGCCCGAGCTGAGCCCTGAAGTCGCTCCACCCATGCCGTCGCCGGGCGGCCCTTCCGGCCCAATTGGACCCTCTGGACCCTCCGGGCCCTCCTCGCCGGCTGGTCCTTCAGGACCCGCAGGGCCGCGATCGCCCGGATCCCCCTTCGGACCTTGAGCGCCAGCGGGACCTCGCGGCCCATCCTTGCCGTCCTCGCCGCCGCAGGCAGACGCGATGGCAGCCAACCCGATGAACAGCGCACCGACACGAAGACGTTGAGACATCAAGCTCCTCCTCTGCGACCAGGCTCAAAAGCCCGACAGATGCTCGTCACTCGCAGTCAACGAGTCAAGCGCATTCACATGACGTGAGATACCTCGTAAGCAGCTGACGCTCGCAGGGCAACGCGCTCCAGCGTGCCTGCAACGAGGCGCTCAACAGCTACGGCTCACTCGATCCAGCGAGCGATCACGCAGGTGATGTTGTCGGGGCCGCCGTTCTCGTTCGCGGCTTCGATCAAGCGGTGCGAGGCGGTCGGAAGATCCGGCGCGTTCAGCACGATCTCGAGCATCTTCTCGTCGCTCACGGGGCCGCACAGGCCGTCCGAGCACAGCACCATGGCGTCGCCAGCGCGCGGCGCTTCGAACCGGGTGTCCACCTTGACGGTGTCCTTCATGCCCAGCGCGCGCACGATCACGTTCTTGTGGGGGAAGTTGGCGATCTCTTCCTCCGTGAGCTTCTTCATCTTCTTGTAGTCGTTGAGCAGCGAGTGATCTTCCGTCAGCTGCTCGATCTGCTCATTGCGGATGCGGTAGACGCGGCTGTCGCCGACGTGGGCGATGTAGACGCCGTCTTCCACCGCGAACAGCGTGCAGATGGTGGTGCCCATGCCGCGCTGCTTGGAGTTGCGCTGCGCCTGCTCGTAGATGCGCAGGTTGCAGAGCTTGATGCCGGTGATGAGCCGGTTCTCCTCGTAGCCCTTGGCGCGGTCCATCTTGTACGGCCAAGTGCGCTCGGGATCGTCCGCGGTGGCGGCGAAGAACTCGTGCAACGTGTCGACCGCCATCTTGGAGGCGATCTCGCCGGAGGCGTGGCCGCCCATGCCGTCGGCGACCACGTAGAGTCCGTACTCCGCCATGATGGCGAAATTGTCCTCGTTATGGGAGCGCTTACGGCCTACGTCGGTTTGGCCGGCAACCTCGATTCGCAGGGGCCGTGACACTCTGAAGGGGGTGCCGGGCAGACAGGATGCCCGGAAGCCCGAAATCCTCGTCGATATCCAGGGGTTCTGTCAATGACGCAGAGCTAGGG
>JAEYOT010000015.1 GCA_023411445.1 Pseudomonadota bacterium | reverse complement strand
TACACGTCCGCGTCCGCGTCCGCCACGTAGACCGGTGGCACGTATCCCCCGACCGGGGTGGGAGCCCCCGAGCCGAAAGTTCAAAGTAGCACTATCCCGCTGGATGACTGATTCGGCGCGAAATCATCGGGAAAATCATAGTTCAATCTTGAACAGTGCTCAGCGCGGCGATCAGGGTCAGTGCCTGTCGCCGCGCCGGTGCGGTGGAGTTGCCGCTAAGCGGCGACGAACCTGACCCGCGTGCCCACAACGCGCAACCTCCAGGCAAGGCCAGGCTCACACCGCCTGCGCTGCGGAAGTGGCAGCCCCACAAAGGCCGAACGGCGCCTCCCGTTTCCGGGAAAGCGCCGTCCGTCGACTAGCGTCTAGCTACGTCTGAGAGCGAATCTCAGAAGTCGCCGCCGCCCATGCCGTGGGAGTGTCCGCCGCCCGCAGCCGGCTTCTCTTCCTTCGGCTTCTCGGCGATGAGCGCCTCGGTCGTGAGCATGAGGCTCGCGACGGACGAGGCGTTCTGGAGGGCAGAGCGCACGACCTTAACGGGGTCGATGACGCCAGCGGCAACGAGATCCTCGTACTTCGAGGTGGCGGCGTTGAAGCCGAAGTTGCCGGTGCCTTCCTTCACCTTCTGCACGATGATGGAGCCCTCTTCGCCAGCGTTGGCGACGATCTGGCGCAGCGGCTCTTCCACCGAGCGGCGGATGATGCGCACGCCGAACTCTTGCTCGGCGTCCACCTTGAGGCCGTCGAGCGCCTTCTGGGCGCGGAGCAGCGCGACGCCGCCGCCGGGGACGATGCCTTCCTCGACCGCCGCGCGGGTGGCGTGGAGCGCGTCTTCGACGCGGGCCTTCTTCTCCTTCATCTCGACCTCGGTCGCAGCGCCGACCTTGATCACGGCGACGCCGCCGACGAGCTTGGCGAGGCGCTCCTGGAGCTTCTCGCGGTCGTAGTCGGAGGTGGTGGCCTCGATCTGGGTGCGGATCTCCTGCTGACGACCCTTGATCTTGTCCTTCTCGCCAGCGCCGTCGACGATCGTGGTGTTGTCCTTGTCGATCTTGACGCGCTTGGCCTGGCCGAGGTCACTGATGGTGACGTTCTCGAGCTTGAGGCCGAGCTCCTCCGCGATCACCTGACCGCCGGTCAGGATCGCGATGTCCTTCAGCATCTCCTTGCGGCGATCGCCGAAGCCCGGAGCCTTGACGGCGGCGCAGTTGAGCGTGCCGCGCAGCTTGTTCACCACGAGCGTGGCCAGCGCCTCGCCCTCGATGTCCTCGGCGATGATCAGCAGCGGCTTCTGCGAGCGCGCGATGGCTTCGAGGACCGGCAGCAGGTCCTTCATGTTCGCGATCTTCTTCTCGCTGAGCAGGATGTAGGCGTCCTCGAGCGAGGCCTCCATGCGCTCCGGATCCGTCACGAAGTACGGCGAGAGGTAGCCGCGGTCGAACTGCATACCCTCGACGACGTCCAGCGTGGTCTCGGCGCTCTTCGCCTCTTCCACGGTGATGACGCCTTCCTTGCCCACCTTCTCCATCGCCTCGCTGAGCAGCTTGCCGATGGTGGCGTCGCCGTTGGCGCTCACGGTGCCAACCTGAGCGATCTCGTTCGGATCCTTGGTGCTCTTGGCGATCTTCTTCAGCTCGTCCGTGATGGCGGCGACGGCCTTGTCGATGCCGCGCTTGATCTCCATCGGGTTGTGGCCGGCCGCGACGAGCTTGCTGCCCTCGCGGAAGATCGCCTGCGCCAGCACGGTGGCGGTGGTGGTGCCGTCGCCAGCGATGTCGCTGGTCTTCGACGCAACCTCACGCACCATCTGCGCGCCCATGTTCTCGAACTTGTTCTCGAGCTCGATCTCCTTGGCGACGGTCACGCCGTCCTTGGTGACGGTCGGAGCGCCGAAGGACTTCTCGATCACGACGTTACGGCCCTTGGGACCGAGCGTGACCTTGACGGCGTTGGCGAGGGCGTTGACGCCGTTGAGGATGAGGTTGCGCGCGGACTCTTCGTAAACGATTTCTTTAGCGGACATGATTCTCTGTTCTCCTCAGCTCACTTCTCGATAACGCCCAGAATGTCGTCCTCACGCAGGATGAGGTGCTCCTCGCCGTCCAGCTTCACCTCGGTGCCCGAGTACTTGCCGAACAGGATGCGGTCGCCGGCCTTGACGTCGAGCTTGCGCACCGTGCCGTCGTCCTGAACCTTGCCGTTACCCACGGCGATGACCTCACCCTCCACCGGCTTCTCCTTCGCGGTGTCGGGGATGATGATGCCACCCTTGGTCTTCTCTTCTTCCTTCACGCGCTTGACGATCACGCGGTCCTGGAGCGGTCGGATTTTCGTTGCCATCTGTGCTTTCCCTCGAGGGTCGTTGCTTGGGGTTTCTGCTGGCCGTGGTACCGGCCCTGCCGGCTAACCAGCCGTAACTTTTGGGGAACCCGGCTTTAGCACTCAACGCAGACGAGTGCTAACAACTGGGGCGTCGCGCAGGGTAAGCATCAACTAGGAGGTGTCAAGGGGCGAGCGGCGCCGCGCCAAATAGCGTCGAATTTTCGCGGCTGAACGCAGCAAGCCGCAGGTGCTTCCGTAAAGTTTCGGGCTAGCAGCCGGGGGCACCGAGTGCTGGCAATCCGTTCGGCTACTGGACGGACGTCTAGGCCGACTGGCCGCCACGGTCGTACACTGAAAGGGACGTTGGCGCTCTCTTCGACAGCCCCCCTCGCAACCTCCGAGTCGGTGTCGAAGTGTCCCCGTCGAGCACGAGGCGTCGCGGTCGCGGGGGCTGCCACGACGCAGCTCACCTCGCAGCAGGCTGCCGGGGCGGTCGTGGGTGCCGCTGCCCGGCGTGCACGCGTCTCACGGCTCAGTGCGCACGCCGCGCGGCTCAGCGCATGCGCCGCGACACTCGCAGGTCATTCGGCGGAAACGCCTGGCGATGGAAGGATGTTTGCATGACTGAAGGTATGCGCCCCACCTTGGATCTTTCGGCGAACCTGGAGACCTTCTTTCACGACGTGGTCGACGACGCGATGAAGAAGAAGCAGGTCGAAGCCACTGAGGCCGCGGAGTACTACCTGGTCAGTCTGCTCACCGACTATGCCCGGCCGGATGCGCGCTGCAATGAAGCGCTGGAGCGACCGCTCACGCTGCTCCTGGATGAAGCCATGCACGCGCCGGGACAAGAGCGCTTCGAGCGGCTGCGCGCGCTGGGCGACGGCGTGCTGTACGTGAGCGGCTTCTTCGCGCCGCACCTCGAGACGCGCGGCGTGGAGGTGCGCTACGTCACCTCGCTCGGCGCGCGCGCCTACGACGGCGCGGCCAAGATGCTCCGCGGCGCCAACGACAACGCCGCCCCGGACCTGTTCGTCGAGTTGGCCGCGAATTTCGACTGCTTTGCGGAGCTGCTCAGCGACGTGGCAGAGCGGCTCTCGCTCGCCGCCGCGCCCTCCAGCCAAGGCTTGCTCAAGCTGTACGAACGCTGGCTGCGCACCGGCTCGGAGGCGCTCGGCAGCGAGCTGATGCAGCGCGGCGTGCTGCCCGTGCGCGGCGCCGGAGGGCTCCACTGAACCCGAGCCTGGAGACGCTGCACCGGCTGCAGCGCCGGCTGGAGCGCTTTTATCACCTGGAAGAGACGCCGGACGTGCGCGGGTTCGTCCGCGAGGCGAGCGATCGATACGAGCGCGAGGCGCTCTTGCTGCGCGAGAACGAAGACGCGCTGGAGATGGCGCTGGTGGTGCCGGCCGGCGCCGCCAACGATCACGACGCTTGGCTGCAGCTGGCGGAGGGCGTGAGCCACTTCGTGTACGTGGCCAACCGCGCTCGGCAAGAGCTGCCGTCCACGCAGCTGGAGCTCGAGCTGCAGGCTGAGGTCGACAAGTTCGTGCTCTTGGTGCTGGACCGCGTGCCGTACGACCGTGGTGAGGCGTTCGAGGTGCACACGCGGCTGTTCGAGCAAGTGCGCTTCCTGCACGATGCCGGCACCGAGCAGGGCGATCGCTACCGCACGGCCAACGATCTGGCCGCGCGCTTCGTGCGCCGGCTGATGCTGCGCCCGCGCGACACGCACGCCACGTTGCGGCGCTTTTACCGCGCCGGACAGGCCGAAAAGATTCGGCTCGTCGCCAGCTGACGGCTCAGTCCTCGTTCAAGTACGCGCGGCCCGCCTCGAGCAAGAAGGGCGCGAGGCCCGGCTGCGCGACCGCGAACAGGCGCTTGCCGCGAGCTTCCACGTGCACGTAGCTGGGCAAGGTTTGCTCGAAGGCCGGCGCGAGGTTCGTGGCGTCTTCGTCGAGATCGAGCTGCCACAGCCAGGCCACGGCGCCGTCCTCGCTCGTGTAGATCCAGAGCCTGTCACCCAGCCAATCCACCCGTGACAAGCCTTTGTGGTGGAAGCACAGCTCGAGCAAGAAAGTGCCGAGCGAGTCTTGCGCCACGAGCGTGAAGCCGTCGCTCGCTTCTGGCTCGTTGAACGCGCGCGGCGGCTCCGCTAGCGGCAGGTTCGCGTTGAGCTCGATGATGTGGCGCGTGGTGCGCGGCGGGTCTGCCAGCAGCTCCGCTTCGAAGCCTTGCCGGTCTTTCAGCCAGGCCTGATACATCAAGTTGGTGCCGAAAGCGTACGGGAAGGTGCCGAAGGCCGCGCGGTACGCGGACTTGTCCTCCGCCACCTCCTTCATCAAATCGCGGCGCAGATCCGCGAAGATGCCCGCAAAATCCACGTCTACGGTGTCGTGGCCAATCATGGCCGCGACCACGCGGTACTGATACCAAGTCGCTTCGCCTTCGATCAGCGTCTTCAGCGCGAGCTGCGCGTCGCTGTCCTCACCGGCTTCTTCGCGCAGCCCGGCCAGATCGTAGTCGGCGTCTTGCAGCGCGTGCACCAGCTCGTGCACCAAGAGCGCGTCCGCGCCCACGCTGGAGAGCGAAGTGCCGCGATCGATCAGCGTGATGCCGGACTCCGCGTCGACGTACACGCCGTCCGCGCGCGCCAAGAGGTCGTCGATGCTGCCCTCGCGGGTGAAGTCGCCCTTCACCGCCAAGTCCAGATCGATCAGCACGCCCTCGACCGTCTGGTAGTAGTGGAGCTCCTCCGCTGTGGGCTGCTCAATGCTCTGCTCCAGCTCCTCGCGCAGCTCGTCTTGCGTCACCACGCGGATCGGGATAGTCGGCGTGGCGCTGCTGCCGGTCACGCACTGGGCGATGGCGAGGAGCTGCTGTTGGCACTCCTCCAGGCGCGTGTCGCACGTCTCGAAGCTCAGCTGCGGACACTCGCGCAGCGGTACGGGGCCGCCCCAGGTGGGCGCGCCGTCGTCGTTCGAGCAGGCAGTAGTGCCCAAGAGCAGCCCTGGCAGCAGTGGTCGGAGCCAAGTCAAAAGGCGCATGGGAGCAGCCCCCGCTCTAGCTCACGCGCTGTCTCGGGGCAAAATGGCAAAGGAATCGGTGGGTTGTGCGGGGCGCTAAAGCCTCACAGGCCGTCCGCCGTTCCTAGAGCAGGATGCAACGGATGGAGAAGCTCGTGTTGGACCTGGGCTCGGACGTGCCGACTGATCGGGCGCCCGAGCAAGCGGCGCAAGC
>JAEYOT010000770.1 GCA_023411445.1 Pseudomonadota bacterium | reverse complement strand
CGAGGTGGAGACGGCCCACAGTGGGTAGCCCGCGGAGAGCACGAGCAAGAACCAGCCGACCGCGTTGAGCACGGCGGGCGGGCCGATCGCCACGACGGTCGCGATCGACTGCCCCGTGAGGTACCAGACCAGAAACGCGAACAGCACCACCGCGCCGACTGTCCACGCCACGTTGCGCAGCAAGGACTCCGCCCGGTAGTCGCGCGCGATGCCGTCGATGTAATTTTGCACGTGCGCGCGCACCTCGCGCAGCGACAGATCACGCTGCTCCGGCTCTTTGGCGAGCAGCCTCAGCACCAACGTCTCGAGCGCGGGCGGCACGGACGGATCGTGCGTCGATGGCGGCGCAGGGTTCTCGAGGATGACTCGCCGCACCACCACGCTCGCATCCTCGTGATCGAAGGGGACTCGACCACACAAGATCTCGTACAGCATGACGCCCAAGCTGTAGAGATCGCTGCGCTCGTCCACTGGCAACCCCTTGGCCTGCTCCGGGGACATGTAGTGCGGCGTGCCGAGCACGGCGCCGTCGTGTGTTTGCCAAGCTTTGGTCTCGGCGCGGACGGACGTCACCGGGCCAGGCGTGCTCACCGGCGCTTCGAAGTCTTGCTCGGTCGCGAAGGCCTCCGCCTTGGTGCTGACGCCAGCCGCCATCTCCTTGAGCTTGGCGACGCCCCAGTCCATCACGGCCACCTCGCCAAAGTCCCCGATCATCACGTTGGCGGGCTTCAAATCCCGGTGGATCACGCCGCGAGCGTGGGCGTACTCCATGGCCAAGCACACCTGGAGAAACACGTCCAGCAAGCGCCGCAAGCCGAACTCCGCCAGCGTCGCGGCGTCCCCTTCCACGCGCCGCAAGATGATGTCCTCCAGCGAGCGCCCGCGCACCAGCTTCATCGAGAAGTAGGCGCGCCCGCTCGGATCCAGGCCGAGGTCGTGCACGGGCACGATGTTGGGGTGCTCGAGCTGAGCGTTGACCTGCGCCTCCTCCACGAAGCGGGCCAGCAGCTGACGCGGGATCTCGCCGCGCGGCAGGTGCGTCACCTTCAGCGCCATCTCGCGCCTCAGCTTGGTGTCGAAGCCGAGCAGCACCTGGCCCATCGCGCCGCGCCCCACCTCGCCGCGCACCTCAATCCGCCCGCCCCACAGGACGTCGCTGGCGTCGATGCGAGGCGCAGCCTCGTGGTCGGGGAGGCTCTTGATCTTCATTCGGGCGGGCCGAGGAAGCTACCACGCCCCCACCCCGGCTGGTTTGGCTCCTCGACCGCGCCCCTCGTGCCGGCCGGAACAAAATCGACGCGCCAGCTCAGGTTCTTTGTCGAACCGGGGGCTCCTCGCGCGTCGTCCAGGTGAGAGCACGACCTACTCACCGAGACCCGAACATGGCCCGCAACGCTACAAAATTCCCCCTCCCCGAACAGCTCTGGAACGTTTCGCTGCTGCCGGCGCCCCGTCGACGCAGCGTCAGCAGCATCGCTCCCCCCGAGGGGGGCGCTGGAGCGCTCAAGGTCCCCGCCGTCCTGTCGCTGCGCGAAGGAGAAGCGGCCGCCCCGCTCGCGCGAGCTGCTTGAAGGCATGAAGCCTGCATTCGACCCCGGCGAGCACCGCAGGGTGCTCCGAGCGAGGCAAGCCCGCCTCGATCGTGACCAAACGGTTGGCGCGGAAGGTCCGCGCACCGGCTGGAGGCAACGATGCCGCGAGCGATTTGGACTGGAACGATTGGCTTCGGATTGGTGCAGATCCCGGTTGCGCTGCACACCGCCGAGGACCGCTCCGAGCTCGACATGACGCTGCTGGATCGCCGTGACTTCTCGCCCGTGGGCTACGAGCGAGTGAACAAGAAGACTGGCAAGGAAGTGAAGTGGAACGACATCGTGAAGGGTTACGAGCACGGCGACGGGCAGTTCGTCGTGCTCAGCGACGCGGACTTCGCCGAAGCCAACGTCGAAGCCACGCGCCAAATCGACATCTTGGACTTCGTGGAGCTGGACGACGTGGACGCGCGCTACATCGAGCGACCGTACTATCTGGCCCCCACCAAGGCCGGTCGTAAGTCCTACGCGCTCCTGCGCGAAACCTTGAAGAAGACGGGCAAAGCCGGCATCGGCAAGCTCGTGCTTCGCACGCGCCAGCACCTAGCGGCGGTCGTCGCGCAGGGCGACGCGCTCGTCTTGCTGCTCTTGCGCTTCGCCGACGAGCTACGTGACCCCAAGGGGCTCGAGCTTCCGGGCGGAAACTTGAAGACGCTGGGCATTACCCCCAAGGAGCTCAGCATGGCGGAGAAGCTCGTCGCTGGCATGGTCACCGAGTTCGACGTCGACAAGTACGAAGACGACTACCGCCGCGACCTGATGCGCCTGATCCAGCGCAAGGTGAAAGCCGGCGAGCTGAACCAAGTGCCGACGGCAGCGCGCAAGAAGGCGAAGCCCGCGGCCTCGGCCAAGCCCGTGGACCTGGCCGAGCTGCTCGCGCAGAGCGTGCAGGGAGTGAAGAAGCCGACGCGCGCCGCCAACGAGAACCATCGCCCAGCCCGCAAGAAGGCGACCCGCAAGGCCACGCCGCGCAAGCGCGCGGAGACGGCGGAGCGCAAGTCGGCCTGAGCCTAATATGTCGCTAGCCAAGTACCGCAAGATGCGCGACTTCGAGCGCACGCGCGAGCCCCGCGGCGCGGCGCTGGCCAAGGCTCGAAACGCGCCGCTCTCGTTCGTCGTGCAGAAGCACGACGCGCGCAACCTCCACTACGACTTCCGCTTGGAGCTGGACGGCGCGCTCTTGAGC
>JAEYOT010000756.1 GCA_023411445.1 Pseudomonadota bacterium | reverse complement strand
GCCGTGGACAGCACGGTGGAGCGCTTCGAGCAACAGGCCCAAGTGACTCTGGCACCCCAGCAGCGCGCCGCCGTGAAGGGCGCGGCGGAGCACAAGCTCATCGTCGTGACCGGCGGCCCGGGCGTCGGCAAGACCACGATCGTGCGCGCCATTTTGGACGTTATGCGCCGCTCGCACCTGCAGGTGCGCCTAGCGGCGCCCACCGGCCGCGCTGCCAAGCGCCTGGCGGAGGCGACCGGGCACGAAGCCACCACGCTGCACCGCCTACTGGAGTTCGATCCGCGCGGCGGCGGCTTTCAGGTCGGTGAGCACAAGCCGCTCGAGGCGGACGTGGTCATCGTCGACGAGGCGTCGATGATCGATTTACCGTTGGGCGCCGCGCTCGTGTCTGCCCTGCCAGACGCCGCGCGCCTCGTGATCGTCGGCGACGCCGATCAGCTCCCCTCCGTGGGCCCTGGCGCGCTCTTGCGTGACGTGATCGCCTCCGGCGCGGTCACCACCGTGCGGCTGAACGAGATCTTCCGCCAAGCCGGAGAGAGCCGCATCGTGCAGAACGCGCACCGCATCTTGGTGGGCGACATGCCGGAGAGCGCCGATCCGGAGTCCCCGCGCGCGGACTTTTTCGTGGTGGCGCGCCGTGAAGCGGAGGAGGCCGCCGACACGATCCGCGAGCTGGTCACGGTGCGTATCCCGCGCCGCTTCGGCTTCGATCCGCTGCGCGACGTGCAGGTGCTCACGCCGATGCACCGCGGACCTGCCGGCACCGCCGCCCTGAACCAGCTGCTGCAGGCGACGCTCAACCCGCACGGCCCGGCGCTGGAGCACCACGGACAGACGTTCCGTGTCGGAGATAAGGTGCTGCAGCTCAAGAACGACTACGAGCGAGAGGTGTACAACGGCGATCTGGGCGTCATCACGCGCGTGAGCGGGGAGGAGCGCCAGCTGAGCGTGCGCTTCGACGGGCACGAGGTGAGCTATCAGGACTCCGAGCTCGAGAACCTGACGTTGGCCTACGCCACCAGCATCCACAAGAGTCAGGGCTCCGAGTACCCCGCGGTGGTGATCCCGCTCTTGACCTCGCACTTCGTGATGCTCTCGCGCAACCTGGTCTACACCGCGGTGACGCGCGGAAAGAAGCTCTGCGTGCTGGTGGCAGATCCGCGCGCGCTGAAGCTGGCGCTGGGAGAGACGCGACGTGAGGAGCGCGTGACGCGCCTCGCCGAGCGCTTGAGGCGCGCGATCGGCTCTTGACTAGACGAGCACGGCCTCAACCAGGGTGAGCAGGCTCTCGTCCTTCGCCCCGGCGGGCAGCGGGCGGCTCCACTCCCAGGACTGCTCGGCTTTGATCTCCGCGCTGGCGGGCAGGCGCTCAGCCAGGTGCTCGACCGAGAGCAAATCGCGCGGGTCGCCCTGCGCTGCGCTCTGGCCGCTCGACAGCCGTCGCAGCTTCACCTCGCTCACCGCGCTGATCAGCACGGCGGAAGCGGCCCGACGCGTGAGCGCGTGCACGTGGTGTTGCTCGAGCAGCCGGCTCAGGAGCAAGAGCGCCTCCGCGAGCGGCCCTCGCTCGAGGGAAGCCGTCGAGAAGCCGCGAGCCTCGAGCGCGTGCGCGAGGCAGCGCTGGGGGCCGTCGCCCAGCTGGCTCAGCAGCATCGCTGAAATGGCCAAATCGGGGCGGCCGTCAACGCCGCTGAGACCGGCGCTGCCTGCGCCGACGTCGTAGCTCGCGAGCAGCTCCTTGAGCGCCGCCTCGGCGGCCTGCGCGTTGTCTGCTTGGGCCAGCGCCTGGTCGACGCCGCTCATCAGCTCGAGCAGCGAGCCGCTCGGGTCGTAGCGCTCGAGCTGGACCCGCTCGCGGTGCCGCTCGGGGACGACGCGGTGCACCAGGTCCTCCAGCGCAGCCAGGTCCAGGTCGTTCAAGATCAGCTTACCTGCATTGGCGGACAGCTCGGCCAGGGGCAGCTCCGGCGCGTGCAGCGCGCCGCACACCAGCACGAGCCCATCTTGGGCGCGCTCACTCGCGTCGAGCACGAAGCGACGTAGCTTCCGTCCGTGGTCTTCGGACTCGGTGGGCGTCGTGGCGGCGCGCGCTGGCAGCCAGGCGGCGACGCGCGCAGCCTGCTCGTCGCTCAGCTCGGGCGAGAACTCCCAGCGCTGAGCGTCTTGCTGGCGCAGCTGAGCGTGCGCTTGCTCGATGGCCAAGAGCGCGTCACCCAAGCCCCAGTCCCCGAACTCGGGCGGCAGCTGTCCACTCTGCAGCAGGTTGGTGAAGGCCGAGAGGGGCTCGAGCAGCGCTCCATCGAACAGGCGCTGCCCCTCCAGCACCGCCTGGATCGCGGCGAGGGCGACCACGCCGTCACGCCCGAGCGCGCTCGTGCCGCGCCGCCGCAGCGTCTCCTCCGAGAATTTGCGGAACATGCGTACGCTTTTTTGCAGACCTTGCAGGCTCATGGCTCGCTCACTGGTGGCTCACGGCTTCTTGTCCGGCGTGCCGTCTTGGCTGGGCACCTTCAGCCGGGCCGACTCGTCGATGCCGGACAGTACCTCGACGTAGATGCCGTCCGACAGGCCCAGCTGCACCTCGCGCCGCGTGAACACCTGCGGCGCTCCCTCCACCTCCACGTAGGTTTTCCCGCGAGAAAACTCGACCACGCGCTCCTCGATCGCGAGCACCTGCCGCTTGCTGTCCAGGATGATGTCCGCGTTGGCGCTGTAGTTCGCCCGCAGCATGGCGCCGGGCTTCAGCTGCACGGCGGCGCGCACCTCGAACTCGATCGTGCCGTCCTTATCCTTACCCTTGGGCGCGATGTACTCCAGCTTGCCCTCGAAGCGCTCGTCGCCGAGCGCGCCGACCAAGATCGAGACGCTCATCCCCTCGCTCAGCTTGCCCACCTCGGACTCGTCGACGCGACCTTGGAAGATCATGTCGCCCATGTCCGCGATGGCGGCGATGGTCGTGCCTTCGTTGAAGTTGTTGGCTTCAATCACGCTGGCGCCTTCCTTCACGGGCACGTCCAGCACCATGCCGTTGACGGTGGATGTTACCAGGTTGCTGACCTTGCCCGTGCGCTTGGAGGCGCCCTCCTTGATCAGCTCGCGGTTGCTCTGCGCCGTCTCGAGCTCCTGGCGCTTCAAGTCGAAGCCGACCTTGAACTGGTTGAACTCGGTCTCGTTCATCAGCTTCTGGTCGAACAGCTGCTGGTAGCGCTGCATCTGACTCTGCGCGTTCTCGAAGCTGATCTGCGCAGCGCGCACGGCCGATTCGGCGTTGTTGAGCGCGACCACATTGGGTATGATCTGGATCTTGGCGAGGAGCTGGCGCTCCTTCACGGTCTGCCCCGGGTCCACGTACAGCTTCTCCACCACGCCGGAGACGCGCGGCTTGATCGTCACCTCACGGCGCGGCACGATCGCGCCCGGCGCTACCGCCTTCTTGACGATGTCCATCCGCGTTGGCTTGACGGTCTGATACACGACCGACTTGGCCTGCGATTTCTCGTACAAGAACAGCAGAGTTCCGACGAAGGCGGCGATGACGCTCAGCGCGAGCAAGACGGGGACGATGCGGCGGATCATTCGCTTCTCAGAGCCTCGACGGGGTGCACACGGGCAGCGTGGCGTGCTGGCATGATGGCAGCAATCAGGCCGGCGGCAATCAGCAGAGCTTGCGCCAGGAGCGCGGCTCTTACGTCTACCTCGGGCCGGGAGACGGGCGCGGTCGGCAGGCTCTCCAGCACGTGGGCGAAGCCCTCCAGCGCGGCCACCGCCGCGACGAGGCCCAAATAGCCGGCCAGCATCGTCAGCACCACCGATTCTTTGACCACCATCAGCACGATGGCGCCCGGGGTGGCGCCGAGCGCCTTGCGCACGCCGATCTCACGGGTGCGCTCCTTGACCGTGATCAAGAGGATGTTGCTCACTCCCAGCATGCCCGCGCCCAGCGTGAGCGCGCCCACCAGCCAGACGAAGCTGCGGATCCCGCGGAACAGTCCCTCGATCTTCTCGAACTTGTCGGCGGCGTTGAAAGAGCCGAAGGCCTGCTTGTCGCTCGGGTGCACGCGGTGCGTCTCCGCGAGCGCCTGCTTCACGGCGTTCTCCACCCAGACGGCGTCGTAGCCGGGCTCGGCGCCCACCGTGAACCAGCCCACGCGGTCGCGCTGGTTGAACGCCGCCTGGAAGGTGCTGAACGGGATGAACACGTTGGCGTTCTGCTTCTCGGCTTCGTCGCCCGCTTTCACGCTCTTGATCTCGCCCACGACCAGGAAATTGCTGCCCTTGACCTGGAGGTACTGCCCGATCGGATCCTCGTCGGCCATGAACAGCTGCTGCGTCACCAGCTCGCCGATGACGGCGACCTTGCGCTGCTCTTGCATGTCGCGCGGGTTGATGAAGCGACCGCGCTTGAGGATCAGCGGCTCGACTAGCGGAAACTCCGGCACGTCTCCGGTGACGTTGAAGTTCCCGGTCTTGTCGCCGCGCGTGATGTTCTGCCCGTCCCGCCAGCCGCCGAGCTGCAGCCGCGGCGCTACGTGCGTCACCCCCTCGACGCGCGCGATGCTCTGAATGTCCCGGTTGGTGAACCTGACGTAGCGCCCCGGCTGGAGCCCCTGGTGCGGCACGCTCGTGCGCTGCGACCAGACGTACACGCTGTGCAGCGCCATGCCGCCCAAGGTGCGCACGACGCCGCGCTGCAGGCCGGTGCCGAGCCCGAGCAGGACCATCATCATGAACATGCCCCAGAACACGCCGCAGGCGGTCAGGATCGCGCGCAGCTTGTTCTTGCGCAGCGTGGCCCAGATCTCTTGCCAGGAATCGAGATCGAACATGGCTACTCGCTGCGCAGCGCCACCACGGGGTTGACCCGCGCGGCGCGGTAAGCGGGGAAGAATCCGGCCAGAGCGCCCGCCAGCATGAGCAGGCCCGTGGCGCTCAGCGCCACGTCGAGGCTGACGCTCGGCTCACGAAAGAACGGCGCGTCCTTGAGCCGAGACGCCACCAGCTCCACCACCCCCACGCCGGCGATCAGCCCCAGGTAGCCGCTCACGCCGGTGAGCACGAGCGCCTCGCCCACCACCATGCGGATGATCGAGCCGGGCGTCGCGCCCAAGGCCTTACGCACGCCGATCTCGCGCGTCCGCTCGGCCACCGAGATGAGCATGATGTTGCTGATGCCGACGATGCCGGCCAGCAGCGTGCCGGCGCCGACGATCCACACGAACACCCGGATCCATTTGAAGACGCCGGTGATGCGCGTGAACTGCTCCAGGTTGTTGCTGATGCGGAGCGCGCGCTTGTCGTGGACGGCAAAGCCGTGGCTCTGCGCCAACGCCGCTCGGGCGTCGTTCGCCATGGCTTGGCTCTCCTCCACCGTAGCTTCGCCGACCGTGAAGATCAGCTGATGGATGATGTCAGGCTGGTTATAGACCAGCTGGGCCGTGCTGAGCGGAACGTAGATCTTCCGCAGCTCGTTCTCGCCGCCGTTGTCGATGAACTCGCCGATCACCTTGTAAGCTAGCCCGCGGATGTTCACGTACTCACCGATCGGGTCACGGTTGCCGAACAGGATCTCCGTTACCTTGCTGCCGATCACGGCCACCTTGCGCTTCTCGACTTGATCCGCGTGGTCTAGGTAGCGCCCCCGCGTCATCTCGGTCTTCTCCAAGAAGCGGTGGTCGGGGTGGACGCCCAAGATGCTGAACGACGAGCGCTGGCTGCCGTGGCTGACGCTGAACTCGCCCCACAGGTAGTAGCGGCCGGTGAAGTGCTCGATGCCGCTCACCTTGCGCGGCAGCTCTTCGTAGTCACGGTTCTTGAACAGGATGGCGCGCCCAGGGCTGCGACCGCCGTGGGGCACGGAGGTCTTCCCGCCGCTGATCCAGATGGCGTTTTGCGCGTCGTCGCGAAACTCCCAGGCGGCGCCGTTCTCCAAGCCCTTCCCGGCGCCGAGCAGCACGACTAGCATGAACACGCCCCACGCCACGCTCAGCCCGGTGAGCACCGTGCGCAGCGCGTTGCGGCTGAGCACGTCCCTCAGCTCCAGCAGGCCCTCGATCACGCTGTGGGCTCCGGCTCGGCGATGCGCCCATCCTTCAAGCGGATGACGCGCGACGTGCGCTCGGCGATGTCGTGCTCGTGCGTCACCACCACCACGGTCATGCCCTCGGCGTTGATCTCGCGGAGCAGGTCCATCAGCTGGTAGGACGTCGCGGTGTCGAGCGCGCCGGTGGGCTCGTCAGCGAGCAGTAGCTTGGGCTTCGTGATCAGCGCGCGCGCGACCGCCACGCGTTGGCGCTCTCCACCCGAGAGCTCGGAGGGCAGGTGCTGGGCGCGGTGGCCCAAACCGACGCGCTCCAGGTACTCGCGCGCCAGCTTGTTGCGCGCGCGACGCGAGACGCCTTGGTAGTAGAGCGGCAGCGCGACGTTCTCTTCAGCCGATTTGAAGCCGAGCAGGTTGAAGGACTGAAACACGAAGCCGATTAGGCGATTGCGATAGTGCGCCGCTTCGCGCTCGCTCAGGTTCCGGATCAGCTTGTCGTCGAGGTAGTAGGCGCCGCGGTCGTAGTCATCGAGGATGCCCAGGATGTTGAGCAGGGTGGACTTGCCGGAGCCTGACGAGCCCATGATGCTCACCAGCTCGCCGGTCTCCACGCGCAAGCTGATGCCGGACAGCACACGCACCGCGGCGGCGCCACGCCCGTACTGCTTCTCGATGCCTTCGATGCGGATCACGACAGCCCCCGGTATCTAGCACCAGGAGTCGCGCTGGGGCGCAAGTCACGTCAGGCGCGGCTCAGGGATGCCGGCTCGCGCTACTTGATGGCAAACGACTTGGAGACCGTGACAGGGTTGCCGGAGAACGCAGGCACCTTGGCGCGGCGGAAGGTATTGGCGACGCAGCCGCCCACGCTGGTGCCGGCGAAGGGGGGGCCCATCACGGTGGCGCTCGTCACGCGGCCGCTCGGCGCGAACGTGACCTGCACCTTGCCGGTTCCGGTGGGGCCACCGGCCTTCTTGCAGCTGGCAGCCGAGCTCGCCGCCGAGGTGAGCGCCGAGATCGCGGAGGCCTTACTGAACGGAGGCGCGGTGCTGGGTCCCGGCGCTGCCGGCTCCTCCTTCTTCGGCGTCTCCTTCTTCGGCGTGGAGGGGCTGCTGGCCTTGGCTTCCGGCTTGGGCTCCTCCGGTTTCTCCTCGCTCTTGCTGTCGCTCGGCTCAGCAGCGGCGGCAGCCTCTTCCTTCTTCTCCTCCGCCTTAACCTCTTCTTTTCGCGTCTCTTCCTTCTTCTCCTCGTCCGCCTTCTTCTCCTCGACTTGGGCGGACGCGACCGTCTTGTCGTCGCCGGTTGAGGCTTCTTTCTTTTCGTCGCTGCCGCCGAACACGAGCAGGCCGAGCAGCAGCACGATCACGAGCCCAGCGCCGATGCCGCCGAACATGACCAGCTGCTTGGTCTTCGGATCCATGCCGCTCGCGGCGACCGGCGTTGCGGCGCTGAAGGTCGGCGCCGCGACCGGCTTCGGCTCCGGCGGGGCGGGCGCGGTGAGCAGCGCCTGATTGGCGTTCAGGCTAAACAGCGGGTTTCCCCCCGCGCCGAGGCCGGCCAAGCCTCCGCTCGCGCCCATGCCGAACGGATCATCCGGGTTTGATGGCTCTGTGGACCGCGGAGCACCGGGCGTCGGCGCGGACGGCCTGGAGCCCTGATCTTTGGTGGTGCCGGGCGCGCTGGTGGCAAAGCCCGCCTTGAGCGAATCCAGCGAGAAGAGCACGGAGTTTTCGTTGCGTGCGCCGGTCGGCTTGTTGTCGTAGGCGGTGGAGCCAGGCAGGGCTGGCAGGCCGCGCGCGCTCGTCGCGACGTCGATGTCCTCGCTCTCCCCGCCGGCGCTGTCGATGTCCCCGAAGAGATCCGCGCCCGCTTGGGC
>JAEYOT010000737.1 GCA_023411445.1 Pseudomonadota bacterium | reverse complement strand
AGGTGGCGTGACTCCTCGTCGGCGATGCGGCGTAGAGAGGTGGCCAGCGCGGCGCTGCCGATGCCGTGGGCGAGCGCACGGTAGTACGCGATGCCGACGACCTCGGCGATCGCCAGCGTCATCATCTTGGTGCGCAGGCCGAGCAGGCGCCGGCAGGCCGTGAAGGCGCCGTTGGTCCAGTGCTGGCGCTGCAGCTCGCCGCCAAGTGCGCGGATGACGAGGGCGAGCTCGCGCGCGTGGCGCCACTCTTCTTCGATGTAGAGCCGCACGGAGCGGCGCGTGGGCTCATCCAGGACGGGATCCGGGTGGGTGAGGATCTCGTCGTGCAGCTTGCCGCCCGCGGACTCGCCGAGTTGAAAGCGGCCGAGCGACTGCGTGAGCAGCGGGCAGAGCGCCGCCGGCACCTCCGCGCCGAGGTTGAATGCGGGGGCGCGATCGGGACGCGCGTTGCCTTCGAAGTAAGAGAGCCAGGTACGACCAAACGTCATGCGTTCCTCCTGGGCATAGGAACGCATGGGCACGCGCAGCGCTCGGGGAGCGCCCGTGGAGACCTGATGGAGGTTCCGTGGCGCCGCGCGTACGGCGACGCCCTACGTCACTTGTTCGCGTTGACGCGGCCGCGGCGAGTGCGATTCTTCGCCTTCACCTTGGCGCGGTAGCGGACAGAGCGCTTGCGGTCGGTCTTGCGGGGCTTCTTGACGGGCAGGTACATGGGGGCGCGGGATCTAGGCTGAAAGGTGCCGGCGGGCAAGTCGGCGTCGCCAGAAAGCCCACGCGGCTCCGGTCTCAAGCGGAGGCCTGCGTCACATCACGTTGAAATTGCTGGCAAATTTGCGCTGGTTGCCAGCAGACGTTTCACTGTCACTCGAAAGCGCGGACCTGATCGAGGTGGAGGATGGAGTGACGGTCGACCATGAGCTTGAGGTAGCGCGCGTCGGTCGAGGGGAACGTCGCAGTCCACACATCGAACGCCTCGTCACGGCGGGCGACCTGGTGCCAATGCTCGCCGTCCCCGCTCGTGAAGACGACGAGCGGCACGGCGCGGTCGCGCAGCGGCTCTTCACGGCGATTGTGCACCTCCACGCGCGAGACGCGGGCGCTCCGGCCGATGTCGTACTCGACGAACGGGTTCAGCTCGTCCAGCGTGTGAAACTCGATGCTGGTGGTGACGCCAGCGCACAGCCGCCGGTCCGGGTCGCACGGCGCGTACTCGCTGCTCGGCACGCCACGGATGCCGCGCAGCAAGTCCGCATCCTCACGCTGGCCCACGCACGCAAGCGCGGCGCCGCCGGCCGCGAGCAGCGCGAGCACGGGCTGTGCCAGCTTTCCCCCCAGCCATGCAGGCCGCTTGCTCACTCGTCGTCGCTCAGCCCTTGGACAGTAGTTTCTCGATCAGCTTCTCCGAGTAGCTGGAGAGCTTCTTGAACACCACGCCCATGCCGGGCGGATCCGTTTCGATGCGCACCACTTCGCCGATGCCTTCGATCACCTCCACGTCGTCCATCACCACGGTGAAGCGGAGCGTGACCTCCGAGCCGACCGGCAGCGGCGTGGAGGTCTTGACGAAGGCACCGGTGCGCGAAATGTTGGTGACGTATTCCTGGATGAACTGATCGAACGAGTCGAACTCTTTGTTGATGGTGAGGCGTTCGTCTTTGCGGCTGTTTTCCATGCCTCACCTCGCTTCGTTGTTACTTGCCCTGCAGATCGAACTGCTCGATGTGATACTCGCGGCGCGGATTGAACTCGATGCGGCGCATGTAACGCTTCTCCGCTTCGACCACCGCCGGCTTCTCTTCGCCCTGCATCAAGTCGATCACCGCCGGGTGGGCGTTGATCACGACCGAGTAGCCGGGCAAGGTGTGACGCTCGCGCCGCAGCTGCCGCAAGATCTCGTAGGCGATGGTGGTGCGCGATTGAATTTGGCCCGTGCCGTCGCAGTAGAAGCACGTCTCGTGCATCGTGCGCGTCAGGCTCTCGCGCGTGCGCTTGCGCGTCATCTCGATCAGGCCAAGCTCGCTGATGCGGTTGATCGTGGTTTTGGCCTTGTCCTTGGCCAACAGCTGCTCCAGCTGGCGCCACACCTTCTCGCGGTTGGAGCTGATATCCATGTCGATCAAGTCCAAGATGACGAGACCGCCGATGTTGCGGAAGCGCAGCTGGTACGCAATCTCTTGGATCGCCTCCAGGTTGGTCTTGAACGCCGTCTCTTCCAGGTTCTGGCTGCCCTTGCCGACGTAGCGGCCGGTGTTCACGTCGATGGCGGTCAAGGCCTCGGCTTGATCGATGATGAGGTAGCCGCCGCTGGGTAGCGGCACCTTGCGGCTGAGCGCGCGCGCGATCTCGTCCTCGATGCCGTAGGCGTCGAAGATCGGCTCGTCACCCGTGTAAAGCTCGATGTCCTTCACGCGCTCGGGCATGAACATCTCGACGAAGCGCACCAGCCGCGCGTACTGCTCCTTGTCGTCGATGACGATGTTCTCGATCTCGTCGGTGAACAGGTCACGCGCCGTTTTGAGCACCAAATCCAGCTCGGCGTAGAGCATGGCCGGCGCCTTGCCGACCTCTTCCTTCTTCCGCGAGACCTCTTCCCACAGCTTGACCAGGTAACCGATGTCGGCCTTGAGCGACTTCTTGGTCAAGCCTTCGGCCACGGTGCGCACGATGAGCCCGCCCTTCGGCGGCTTCATCTGATCGACCACCTCGCGCAAGCGGGCGCGCTCGCGCGCAGAGCCGATGCGCTTGGACACGCCCACGTGCTCTACCGTCGGCAGGTAAACCGCGTAGCGGCCCGGCAGCGAGACGTGACTGGTGACGCGCGCGCCCTTCGTTCCGATCGGCTCCTTGGAGATCTGGACGATGACCTCGTCACCCTCCTTCACGACCTCCGTGATGGGCACGGAGCGCGCGACGCGCGAGGTAGTCTTCTGG
>JAEYOT010000795.1 GCA_023411445.1 Pseudomonadota bacterium | reverse complement strand
GCTCCGGCAAGTCCGGCAGTAGCTGCTGCAGCGTGGGGCTGCTGAGGGCGTAGAGCTCCGTGGCCCGCACCACCCCGCCTAGGCGCGCCAAGTAGCAGGCGTACGCCGCGCGGCTCAGCGGCGAGTGTGTGAGCAGCAGGCGCTGCTCCAGTCGCTGGTGAATGCTGCCGGTGCGGGCGCGGATCTGCGTAAGCACGCCTGTCATGCGGACGGCGCGGTGAGGCGGCGGGCGACCTCGACCATCTCGCTCGCGTTCTGAGCGTAGCCCTGGACGTCCAGCCTGCTCGTCGCCGAGCTTGCCCAGGTGAAGGCGCGGCCGCCGACCAAGATCGGAACCCTTGGCAGCGAGGTGGCGCGCACGTGCTCCACCGCTTGCTCCAGCGCGGGTAAGTGGAAGGTCATGGTGGCCGAGAGCGCGACTAGATCGGGTCGGTATTGCTCGACCCGCTCCGCCAGGCTCACGGCGGGCACGCTGGCGCCCAGGAAGCGCACCTCGAAGCCTGCCATCTCCAGAAAATCCGCGCCGATGCGCGAGCCCATGTCGTGCAGCTCCCCCTCGACGCACGCCAGCAACACGCGCTTACCGTTGGCGCCTTCGCGCGGCAGCCGCTCGTACAGGTGAGCCAGCACCAACTGCGAGATGGCGGTGGCCTGGTGCTCGACGGCGATGCTGATGGCGTTGGTCTCCCACAGCCTGCCGATCTCGTACTGGGCGGCTTGCACCACGTTCAGGTGCACACTCTGAAGGTCCATGCCGTCGTGCACGGCCCCGTCGACCACGCGGAGAGCCGCCGCGCGATCGCCCTCGAGCTGAGCCTGCACGTAGCGCGCGACCAAGTCCCGGCTCATCCCAGCCTCACGCGGGAAGCTCGCAGCACGTCGCCGATCGTGCCGACCAGGGTAGAAGGATCCACGGGCTTGGCCAAATGCGCGTCGAAGCCGACTCGTAGCGCGTGGCTGCGATCCTCCGGCCGGTTGTAGCCGGTCAAGGCCACGAGCTTGGGTCGCAGCGCGCCGAGGCTCTGGCTCATGGCGGCGGCCAGCTGGTAGCCATCCATGACCGGCAAACCGATATCCAGAACGGCCACGTCGAACTGGCGATCCATCACCGCGCGCATCGCCTCGCCGCCGTCGTGCGCCGTGACCACGCTACAGCCGGCCAGCTCCAGGCACATGGTCATCAGCTCACAGTGATCCTTGTTGTCGTCGACGAAGAGCACGCGCGTCCCGCGGATGGGTCCGGCCGATGGTGGCGGCGGCTCCACGCTGGCGCGCGCCGCGATCGTGTCCAGCTCGACGGTGAACGTAGCGCCCTTGCCAGGGCCGTCGCTCACGACGTCGACGCTGCCGCCGTGCATGTCCACCAGGCGCTTGACCATGGTGAGGCCGATGCCGAGGCCGCTCTGCGAGCGAGCGATCGACGTGTCGGCTTGGTAAAACAGCTCGAAGACGTGCGCGCAGTCCTCCGCGGACAGCCCCACGCCGTCGTCCTTCACGCTGATACGGGCGCGAGCGCCGTCGTTGAGCGAGCGGACCTCGACCAGGATGTGTCCGCCGTTGTGGGAATACTTCGCGGCGTTGGTCAGCAGGTTGCAGAAGATTTGCTCGAGCCGCACGGTGTCCGCCAGCACCAAAGGGGGCTGTTCGCACACCGAGAGCTGCACGTCGCAGCCGCTCTTGGTCAGCGCGGGCTTGGTGGTCTCCAGCGCGCGCCGCACCGACTCCGTCAAGTCCACCTGCTCCAACTTGAGCTGGATCTTGCCGTGCGTGATGCGGGAGATATCCAGCAAGTCATCGACCAGGCTGGCAAGGTGGTGGGCTTGGCGCTCGATCGTGGCGGCTAGGCGCGGCGTCGCCTCGGGCCGCTGCATCTGCAGCAGCCTCGCGGCGGTCAGGATGGCGCTGAGCGGATTTCGCAGCTCGTGCGCCAGCATGGCCAAGAACTCGTCCTTGCGGTGGTCGGCGCGCGTCAACGCCTCGGCGCGCTCACGCGCTTCGGCCTCCTGCCGCCGGCCGCGCAGCAAGGAATGGAGCGTCGCCAGCAGCTCTTCGGACTCGAACGGTTGCGCCAAATACGCGTCGGCGCCGGCGCTCAAGCCCTCCGCCTTGTTGGCGCTGCTCACGAAGGATGCCGAGGTTTGCACGATCAGGATCGAGGCGGTCTCCGGATCACCCTTCAGGGTGCGGCACACCTCCAACCCGGAGATGTCCGGTAGGCGCACGTCGAGCACCGCTAGGTGCGGCTTGTGCTCGCGCGCCTGGCGCACCGCCGATAAGCCGGAGTCCGCCTCGAACACCTCGAACCCGGCGCGGCGCATCACCTTGGTGGTCAGATAACGGGCGCTGGCGTCGTCGTTGACGTTGAGCACCCGCACGGTGCCGGGTACGTCAGACGGCGTGCTCATCACCGCTCCTCACCCCCGACTTCTCCAGCGCCTCGCGGATGCGCGCGATCGCCAGCTCTCGGGATAGGCTCTGCTTGGACAGGATGGCGGTCGCGTCACGCGCGAGCCGCTCGCGCTCCACGTTGTCGAGCGTCTTCGCCGTCTGGATGATCACCGGGATACCGCGCGTGGCCGGGTGGGCTTTGAGGTCGTCGATCACGTCGAAGGCGGTGGCGTCGCCGAGCACGAAGTCCAGCAAGATCACGCGCGGCAGCTTCTCGCGCGCGAGCGCGACGCCTTCCTTGGCGCTCGCCGCCTCGTGCAGCACGTAGGGCGTGTCCTCCAGCAAGCGTCGAACCAGGTAGCGCGAGGTCTCATCGTCGTCCACCAGCAGCACCGACACCGGGCCACGCCGAGCCAGCTCCGTGAGCTTGCGCCGGATGCGCTCGGGATCGATCGGCTTGAGCCAGAACTCGTCCGCGCCCAGCGCGCGCGCCTTCTGCGAGCTATCCATCACCGTCACCACCATCACCGGAATGTCCCGCGTCTCCGCGCTGTCTTTCAGCTCGCTCAAGAAGCGCCAGCTCGTCTCCGCCTCCAGCATCACATCGAGCACGATAGCGGCGGGCCGCAGCGTCTGGAGCTTGGTGCGCGCCTCCTCGATGGTGCGCGCCGGAATGACCTGAAAGCCTGCCTGAGCCAAGTACTTCTCGTACAAGAACATGGTCTGGCGGTCATCCTCCACCACCAGCACCGGCGTCCGCCGGGGATCGCGGGCGCGGCTGCGCGTCTCCAAGGCCTGCATTTGTGCGGCTTCCTGGTGGACGCGCGGCAGCGTCAAGGTGAAAACGGAGCCTTGGCCGACGTCACTCGTCAGAGTGAGGCTGCCGCCCAGCATGCTCGCGAGCCGGCGGGAGACGGACAGGCCGAGGCCGGAGCCCTTCACCTTGCTCTGGAGCTCCCCGTCTATCTGCACGAAATCCTCGAACACGGTGTCGTGGTGGGCCGGCGCGATACCGATGCCGGTGTCAGCCACCTCGAAGGCGATCTGATCATCCCCGGCCAGCCGAGCGCGCACGCGCACCTCTCCTTGGGGCGTGAACTTGAGCGCGTTGGACACCAGGTTGCGCAAGATTTGAGCGATCTTGCCGTCGTCCGTGTGCAGGGGCGGTAGGCCATCGCCGTCGTCCACCAGCAGCCGCACGTCTTGCCCGTGCGATAGCGCGCGCATGGTGCCGCGCAAGGCGCTGAGCAGCTCTCGCACGCTGACCTCCCGTGGACGCAGCGGGACCTTGCCGGCCTCGATCTTGGAAAGGTCCAGCACGTCGTCGATCAGGCCGCGCAGCGTCTCCGCGCTGGTGCGGATGAAGCCGACCTGTACCGCCTGCTCTGGTGTCAGCTCGCCGTCCACGCGATCCAAGAGCAGCCGTGACAAACCCAAGATCGAGTTGATCGGCGTGCGAAATTCGTGGCTGACGTTCGCGACGAGTCGCGACTTCACGTCGGCCGAGCGCCGCAGGGTGTCGTTCTTTTCGTCCAGCTCCGCGTGCAGGCTCTTCAAGCCATCGATCGACTCCGACAGCTCACGGTTCAGGCGGAGCAGCTCCGCCTTTTGGCGCGTCGTTTCTCGGTGCATTTCACCGAGGTCCGCCATGGCGCGCTGGTAGGCGGCGATGGCGTCAGCCTGCGCGGCGCGCACGGCAGAGCCGACCAACACCACGCCTTCGCTGAAGGTCTCAGCGTCGAACGTGAACGTGACGGGCGCGTCCTGCACGCGCAGACAAAGCTCCCAGCTGGAGACCGGTCCGCGCTGAGCTTGCTCCAGCAGGGCTTTCAGCTTGGCATGGCTCCCGGAGTCCACGAACGACTCGATGGGCGCGCCGACCGTGGCGCCGAGCCAGCGGGCCGCCTGCGAGTCGTGCGCGAGGCACATCCCGTCGCGCGAGCACACGAGCACGACTTCTTTGCGCAGTCGCGCAGCTACCTCGGGATGGCTCATCGCGCTCCGACGGGTTTGTAACAGCGCACCGGTTGTCCGTCGACGCCGGGCGGTGTGGCGTTTCTCCACGCGGAGCAGCTTGACGGACGCGTGCCCACCGAGGGTGCAGAGGAGCGCCGGCGGCGTGCCAAACAATGTCCTAGCGCGAGTTGCGGTGCCGAGCGCGGGGAGCATGCTGAAAGCATGTTGCAGGAGGCGATCGTATTCGAGGACGCGGGGCTCACGGTACGTGCCGTGCCGCAGGGCGCAGAGCAGTGGCACGGCGAGCTGCTCGACGAACGCGGTCAGGTGAAGGACGTGTTCTCGTACACGCGGGACGCCTTCCCCGGCGCCGTGATCGGCGCCTTGCGCGTGCGGGACGTGGCCTTCGCGCCGCGACTGGCCGCGCGGATGTGGCTGCACACGGGGGGTTGAGCGGCGACCGGCCACGAGGCAGGTCGCGAAATCGCGAGGAAAAACGCGCGAGCTCGGCTGAGCGCCGATCGCGTTCAACGCCGGCGGGCGCGAGGTGTTCTACCTCACATCCTCATGGCCTTTCCTCGCCTGGTCCGCGTGCCGGACCCACCCACCGACCCCCTCACGGAGCGCAGCGACGACGAGCTGATGCGGCTCGCGCAGGCGGGCTACAAGAGCGCGTTCGCGGCGCTGGTGGAGCGCCACGCGCGGCGTGTAGTGGCGCTCTGCTCTCGCTTCGTCGGCGACGCTCAGCACGGGCGTGAGCTGGCGCAAGACGTGTGGGTGACGGTGTGGCAGCGCCGCGAGCAGTACCGCGCGAAGGGCGGCTTCGTGCCGTGGCTGGTGACGGTAGCGCGGAACCACTGCCGAAACCAACTGCGCCGTCGCAAGCTCGCCGCGCTACACGAGCAGCAGCAAGCCTTGGCGCCGCAGCAGTGCTCGCCCGAGCAGCGGGACGGTTTGCTCGTGGAGGAGCGGCGACGACGCGTGCGCGAGGCGCTCGCCGAGCTGTCCGCGCCGCTGCGCGAAGCGCTGCTCCTCCGCTACGCGGAAGACCTGCGTTACGACCAGATGACCAGCATCGTGGGCACGGGTGAGTCCACGCTGCGCTCGCGTGTGCATCACGCGCTCAAGGCCCTGAAGCAGAAGTTGGAGAGCGAGTCGTGAGCGAGAAACATTGTCCAAGCGAGGCAGAGCTCGTAGCCTTCGTCGACGCAGACCTGTCGCCGGAGCAGCTGGCGAAGGTGGAGCGGCACCTGGAGCTGTGCAGCGCCTGCGCCAAGCAGGTGGTGCAGCTGAGCGAGCTGGTGGGCGACGTGGCGGCGGAGCTACCGCAGCCTGATTGGGACGTGGCCGAGCACGTGGCCGGCGTGATGGAGCGGCTC
>JAEYOT010000716.1 GCA_023411445.1 Pseudomonadota bacterium | reverse complement strand
CCAGAAGAGGGGACCGGTGACGGGCGTGAGCCAAGGCTGGCGCAGCGCCGTGGACAGGTCGAAATACTGGCTGCTGTGGTGGTGGACGTGTGCTGCCCACAGCAGCTGCACCCCGTGATGGGAGCGGTGAAACCAGTAATAACAAAGGTCCTCCGCGAAGAAGAGCAACAGCCAGGACCAAGCGGCCGCGGGCTGCCCCAAGTTCAGCAAGCGGTGCTCATAGCCAAAGCTCCACAGCGCGACCGCGCCGAGCGCGGTCACGGCGCTGATGGCCACGTTACCGACGCCCATCGCCAAGCTGGCCCAGGTGTCCCGCCCTTCGTAGCCGCGCCCGGACCAACCCTTTTGGCGCAGCTTGCGCGTCCAGGCGATCTCGAGCGCCAGCAGCGCCAAGAAGCCGGGGATGGAATAAAGGAGCAGGTTGGACACGCCGCCCTCAGGCGCGACCGAAGCGCACCGCCGAGCGCGCCTTGGCCTTGGCTGCCTCGGTCTCCCGGTTCTTCGGCGCCGCGGTTGTCTCCAGTGAGTCCACCAGCCGGCGCGTGACGGCGGCGATCTCCTGCACGGCTTGGTCGAAGGTGATCAGGTTCTTGCCGCTCGGCTTGCGCTGGTTGCTGACCTTGCGGACGTACTGCAGCGCCGCGGCGAACACTTCTTCGTCCGTCGCGGGCGGCTCGAAATTAAACAACGGGCGAATGTTGCGGCACATGCCGCTAGCATAGCGCTCCCAGCGCGAAACGGGAGCTGCCGCTCATTCGCCGTTCTCCAGCAGCTGATTGAGCTCCGCGCCGATCAGTACGACGAAGCAGACGACCCAGAGCCACGCTAGCGTGACCGCGACGGCCGCGAGCGAGCCGTAGAACAAGGCGAAGCGAGCGAGGTTGCCGGCATAGTAAGCGAACGCAGCAGACACGACGCCGCCGGCCAGCACCGCGAAGATCGCGCCCGGAAACACGCGCCGTCTCACGCCCGGGCGCGGCGACGCGACGTAGAAGAACAGCGCGAGCAAAAGCACGCCCAGCACGGCGAGCAGCGCGAGCAGGAGCCAGTGCGAAACTCCTGGATCGAGCTCGGTCGTTCCGTCCGACACGAACTGGAGCAGGCGCGCCGGACCGCCGGAGATCCAGACCGCGACCAGCGCGCACGCGCCGAACAGCACGATGCTGAGCACCGCGCTCACGAGCGCGACCAAGCGCTTGCGCAGCCACGGGCGAGGCATCGTGCCAGCCGACGCCTCCAGCAAGGTGATGGACGTGTGGAAGGCGCCAGACGCCATCCACAGGGCGCTCAGGAGCACGAACGGCGCCACGCTGCCGATGGCGAAGCGATCCAGCTGTTGCCAGGTCATGGCCGCCACTTCGCTCGGCGCTAGGTCCAGCAGCAGGGCGGTGGCGTGGAGCACGGAGTCCTGATTGGTCAGCAGCTTGCCGAACAACCAGCCTGACAGCGCCAGCATCGGGATGGCGGCCAGGAACAGGTCGAAGGCCATGGCGCTGGTGGCGCCCGCGATGTCGCGCCGGACCAGGATTTGCGCCAGCATGAACGCGACGTGGGTCACGCGGTGACGGCGCGTCAGCTCATCGAGGCGTCGCTCGAAGCCGTCCAGCTCCAGGCTGCTGAGCGGGACGCGCCTGCTGACCGGGGCGCTGCTGGGGCGAAAGTCGGAGGCTGGCACGAAGGCAGGGATGATCGCATAGTCCGCGCAAGTTGGCCCCCTATCAGGAAGTCTTGGAGATTCGCACGCCCGGCCGCGGTTTCACCGACGTCACGCGCCAGGTGCAGGCCGTGGTGGAGCGCAGTGGCCGTCCGGCCGCGCTGTGTACGGTGTTCATTCAACACACCTCGGCGAGCCTCGTGATCCAGGAGAACGCCGATCCCAACGTGCTCCGCGATCTGGGCAGCTGGGTGGAGGAGCTGGCGCCCGAGTCACGACCGTGGGTTCACGACGACGAGGGGCCGGACGACATGCCCGCCCACGCCCGCGCCGCCATCACCAAGACTTCCGAGACGATCCCGGTCATGGCCGGCAGGTTGGCGCTCGGCACTTGGCAGGGCTTGTACGTGTGGGAGCACCGAGCGCGTCCGCACACTCGGCGCTTGGTCGTGCACGTGGCCTGAAGGCTGGGGGCCGGGTATAACGCCTCACGCCGATGCTGGATTTGCGAGTCAACACCCCACCCGAGTGGCTGGACGCCGTGTTCAGCGACTTCGACGCCTTCCTGCTCGACCATGCCAACTGTGAGCGCAAGGCGTCCGCCACCGGCATGTCATTCGTGGCTCGCTACCCGGATCGGCGCGAGCTGCTCGATCCGATGATCGAGTTTGCCAAGGAAGAGCTCGAGCACTTCCACATCATGTACCGCATCTGCGAAAAGCGCGGGCTCACGCTGGCGGACGACTACAAGGACCCGTACGTCAACGCGCTGCGCTCCCAGATTCGAGCCGGCGGCGACGCGCATTTCCTGGATCGCCTACTCGTCTCGGGGGTGGTGGAGGCTCGCGGCTGCGAGCGACTGTTCATGGTGGCTGAGGCGCTGAAGAGCCGGGAACCTGCCTTGTTCGAGCCGTACATGGAGCTTGCGCGCGCCGAGTCGCGCCACCACGCCTTCTTCTTCCGCATGGCGCGGCTGTATTTCAGCGAGGCCGAGGTGAGGCGGCGCGGCGGAGAGCTGCTGGACTTCGAGGCGGAGCTGGTTTCGCGCCTACCGCATCGCGCCGCGGTACACTAGGCGGATGTCTGAGCTGGCGCGCCGCAAGTACCTCGAGCGGTACGCGGAGCCGGAGCACCGCCTGGCGGCCGAGCTGGTCGAGCAGTACGGCGCTGCGCTGGTCGTCCCGCTGCGGCGCGAGGACGTCGGCTTCTTGGAGAACTTGCGGCCAGCCTGCGCAGCCGCCGGCGAGCGCGTGCTCTTGATCGCGGTCGTGAACGCGGCGGTGGACGCAGACGCGGCCGTTCACCAGCAGAATATCCGCCTGCTGCGCGAGTTGAACGAGCTCTTGCTCCCGCGGCGCATCCTGCCGTCCGTGGAGGGCTCACCGGTGCGGGCGACGCTGGGACGCGCTGGGCCCTGCGACGTCTTGCTCCTGGATCGCGCCTCCTCCGGCCGCTGCTTGCAGGTGGGCGAAGGTGTCGGGGTGGCGCGGAAGATCGGCGTGGACGTCGCGTTCGCGCTCCATGAGCGCGGTCTGGTCCGCTCGCCCTGGCTGTGCTGCAGCGACGCGGACGCTGAGCTGCCCGACGCTTACTTCCGAGCCCTGTCGGCGATCGCGCCGAGCTCGCCTTCCGGCACGCGCCGGGTGGGGCTCACGCTCCCGTTTTGGCACACGCCGTCCGGCGACGCGGCCATCGATCGCGCGACCGTCGAGTACGAGATCTCGCTCCGTTACTACACGCTGGGCCTGGCCAGCGCCGGCTCCCCCTACGCCTACCAGAGCATGGGCAGCAGCCTGTGCGTCCTGGCAGACGCCTACGCGGAAGTGCGAGGTTTTCCGCGGCGCGACGCGGGGGAGGACTTTTACCTCCTGGACAAGCTGGCCAAGATCGGCGCGCTGCATCGACCAGCCTTGCCGCCGATCCGCATCTGGTCGCGCGTCTCGGATCGCGTGCCGTTCGGCACGGGGCGGCGCGTGCGCGACCTGATCGCAGGCGAGCAAATCCGTCTTTACGATCCGCGCGCTTTCGAGCTGCTCGGAGTCGCGCGGCGCGGGCTCGGGCGCGCCGTGGAGCCGCGCCCCCACGCGGCGGGGACCCCCCACCAG
>JAEYOT010000706.1 GCA_023411445.1 Pseudomonadota bacterium | reverse complement strand
GAGCAGTACCACGCCGCGGTGGAGGAGGCCGTCTCCGCTGCGTTCGCAGATGGCGCACGTCGGCAGGCGCTGCTCGGCTGCACGCCCAGCGGAGAAGCGGGCGACAGCTGCGTGCGCGGCTTCATCGAGAAGCTCGGCAAGCGCGCCTGGCGCCGCCCGCTGGAGGCTACGGAGGTCGAGCGCCTGGTCACGCTGGCCGCGTCCGCTGCGTCCGAGCTGAAGGACGCGAACGAGGGGGCGCGCTGGGCTACGGTCGCCGTGCTGCAGTCGCCCAACTTCATCTACCGCGCTGAGCTCGGCTCGGACGCAGGCGGGCAACGCCGCTACACCGGGCACGAGCTCGCGTCGCGCTTGTCGTTCTTGGTGTGGAACAGCCTGCCGGACCAGACGCTGCTGGAGCAGGCTGAGAGCGGCATGCTCCAGACCGCCGAAGGCTTGCGCACCGCCGTCACGCGCTTGCTGGACTCGCCAGCTGGGCGTGAAGCGGTCGGCGCCTTCGCCGAGGAGTACATGCGGCTTGACCGCGTCGGCAATCAAGCCAAGGACGGGGGGCTGTTCCCCGAATACGGTCCCGCGCTCCAGGCCGCGATGGTGCGGGACATGCGCGGTACGTGGGAGGCGCTGGCGTTCGACGACAAGGCCAGCGCGCTCGAGCTATTCACCACGCCCAAGGTGGTGGTGAACGCGGACCTGGCGAAGTTGTACGGACTGGACTCCGCCGGCCTCACCTCGAGCACGTTCGAGCTTCGTACGTTGCCGGCGGACGGGCCGCGTATTGGCATCCTGAGCAAGGCCGCCTTCCTGTCGCAGTTCGCCAACCAGAAGGAGGGCTCGCCCACGCTGCGCGGCAAGTTCCTGCGTGACGCCCTGCTGTGCACGCCGGTGCCGGCCCCGCCCGGCAACGTGGACTTGGTGTTGGACGAGCCGCCGGTAGACAAGCCGCAGACCAAGCGGGAGCGCCTGGAGCTGCACCGCACGGCACCCGCCTGCGCTGGCTGCCACAGCCTGATGGATCCGCTCGGCTTGCCGCTGGAGACGTTCGACGCCATCGGCCGTTACCGCACGACCGACCACGGCTTGCCCATCGATCCGAGCGGCGAGGTCAACGGCCAGCCCGTGGCGGACGCTCGTGACTTGGGCCTAGTGCTCGGCAACAGCCCGGCCGTGGCCCAGTGTCTGGTGCGCAAGTACTACACCTACGCGGTGGGGCATGAAGAGCGCCCGGTGGACGGCTCGGTCGTCAACGCGCTGGCTGAATCCTTCACCTCCTCCGGCTACCAGCTGCGCCAGCTGGTGCTGGACGTGGTCACGCACGAAGCCTTCTCCCTCGTGGCTCCCCAACCCTGAACGCACGGTCTTGATATGAGAATGAAACCCTTGAATCGACGCACAGTGCTCCGGGGCGCGCTCGCGACGGGAGCCGCCATCGCGGTGCCGCTCCCGCTGCTGGAGGCGATGCTGAACCAGAGCGGAACGGCGCTGGCGCAGACCAACGAGCCGCTCTCGCCGCTGTACGTGACCTGGTTCTTCGGCAACGGCGTGCTGCCTGGCCGGTGGAAGCCCAACGCTACCGGGTCGGGTGCGGCTTGGCAGCTGAGCCCGCAGCTGGAGCCGCTCTCGGCGCACAAGTCGCATTTGACCGTGATCAGCGGCTTGGAGAACAAGCTGGTCGTCGGCGGCAACGAGCACCCCACGGGCTCGGCCGGCGCGACCACCGGCGCTCCGCTCAGCGGTGGCGCCGTGCGCGCTGCCTCGATCGATCAAATCGTCGCTGGCCTGATCGCCGGTGACTCGCGCTACCGCTCGATCGAGCTGGGCGTGACGCCCGCGACGCCGAACGGCAATCCGGATTCGCTCCACACGGTGTCCCACCGGGGACCGAACGCGCGCAACAACCCCGAGTTCGATCCCAAGAAGGTGTTCGATCGCTTGTTCACGGGCTCGCCGACGACGCCGACCGAGCCGGATCAGGCCGCCAAGTTGACGGCGGTAAAGAAGAGCGTGCTCGACTCGGTGCTCGAGGACGGCAAGAAGCTGCAGCAGCGCCTCGGCGCGAACGACAAGCAGCGCGTGGAAGCGCACCTGGAAGCCGTGCGCAGCATCGAGCGCCGTCTGGAGGACATGCCCGGCGGTGGCGGCACCGCGGCTTGCCAGGAGCCCATGGCGCCGACCGTGGGGCGTGACACCAAGAACGAAGCGCCTCCGTCCGTCAACACGGCCATGGCAGAGCTGACGACGCTGGCGCTCGCGTGTGAGCGCACGCGCGTGGTCTCGTTCATGTTCTCGCTGCCGGCGGCTCACGTGTACTACCGGCACCTAGCCGCGAACATGAACGACGATTTCCACGACATCATCTGCCACGGTGACGCTGGAGATCAGTCGAGCCAGCCGCGCGTGGATACCGGCGTGCTCTACGCCATGCGCTGCCTGAACGAGATGCTCGACATGTTCAAGGCGACGCCGCACGGCAGCGGCAACTTGCTCGATGCCTCGCTGATCTTCGTCACGTCCGACACGGCGTGGGGCAAGATCCACACGAAGGCGGAGTGGCCCGTGCTGTTCATCGGCAAGGCAGGCGGCAAGCTGCAGGGCGATCAGCACCACAACTATCCGGGCGACAACCTCAGCAAGGCGCTGCTGACCGTGGCCCAGCTCATGGGCTCCAAAGAGACGGCGCTCGGGCTCGACGCGGGCCGCGTCACGGCGCCGCTGCAGGGCATCCTCAGCTAGATCCTGGAGCGGCTCTCTGGCTGTGAGCGAGCGGGGCTCGGCGCGTTGCCGGCCCCGCTGCGGTATTGAGCGCTAGCCTCGGCGCGCGGCTTCAATCCGGGCGACGTCGATCTTCTGCATCGTCATCATGGCCTCGAAGGCGCGCTGGGCCTCCGCTCCACCCGCGGCCAGGGCGTCGCTCAGCACGCGCGGCGTGATCTGCCAAGACACGCCCCAGTGATCCTTGCACCAGCCGCAGGCGCTCTCCTGGCCACCGTTTTGCACGATGGCGTTCCAGTAGCGGTCCGTCTCCTCCTGATCGTCGGTGGCGACCTGGAACGAGAAGGCCTCCGTCTGCTTGAAGGTGGGGCCTCCGTTGAGACCCAGGCACGGGATGCCGAGCACGGTGAACTCCACCGTGAGCACGTCATCCGCTTTGCCGCCGGGGAAATCAGACGGCGCTCTGCGCACGGCCGTGACGGCGCTGTCGGGGAAGGTGGCGGCGTAGAAACGGGCCGCTGCTTCGGCCTCCTTGTCGAACCAGAGGCAGATCGTGTTCTTGGGCTGCATGCCGCGAATGTTTCCCTGATGTTCGCGAGAACGGAAGCACGAAGTCGCCCGGCTGGGGCTCGGCGTCGCGTGGCAAGTCGTCACAGCGCTCAGGCCAGGCGCGTCAC
Source organism: Pseudomonadota bacterium (assembly GCA_023411445.1). Lineage (GTDB taxonomy): Bacteria > Myxococcota_A > Polyangia > Polyangiales > Polyangiaceae > PMG-095. The sequence continues at coordinate 136 of JAEYOT010000706.1, read as the reverse complement.
GGTGAGCAGCTGTGCCGCAGCAGGCGTGCTGGGCCGCTGCTGGGCGCCACCGGAGCGCAGCTCATGGCGATGATCGCTCCACCACGCGGCGGCTCGTTCTTGGCTCCAAGCGTTCGCCTCCGCGCAGGCGCGCAAC
>JAEYOT010000635.1 GCA_023411445.1 Pseudomonadota bacterium | reverse complement strand
CGCCAGCGCCGCGCGGCAAGCGCAAGCCGGCGCCGCCGCCCCTGCCGTTCTGAGCTCAGGGTAGCGGCGCCGCCACGCGGTAGACGGGCGCATCGGCCACCGCTTGGCGCCCGCTGCGGTCGTGCGGCACCACCACCTCGCACGTGCCTTCAGCGGCGTTGCCGGAGCGATCGATCGCTCGGAAGCCGAGCGTGTACACCCGACCATTGCCTGAGCCTTGCCGCTCTGCGCGGAGCGAGACCGTAGCAGGCCCCTCGAACAGGATGTCCGGCTGGTGCGAGCCGTCACCCTTCGCGTCCTCGGGCTCGTCGCTGGTAGCGCTCGTGAAATGCACGGAAAGCGCTGAATCGCAGTCATCCGTGGCGCCCGCGCACGTGGCGGCCGCGATGGTGTAAAATGAGTGATTCGGTGGCCAAAGCTCGCCCCGCCACGGACGGAGGCGCGGCGGTATCGTGTCCACCACGTTCAAGGTGGAGCGACACAGCTCACGCTGGCTCGGTGTGCCGACACCGATGGCGTCGAACGGCTCGCTGATGACGACTTCATTGCGGCCGAGCGCGAAGGGTCCGGGGTCTGCCACCAAGGCGCGATCCTCGCAGCCGTCCTCCACCACCACGAAGATCTCCGCGGGCGCGGCGGTGCCGGGCTGCGCGTCGCACTCCACGGCGCGCTCCGAGCCGCATAGCCACGCTCCCTCCGGCAACGCGTCGATGCTCGACGCGCACACCGCCGCCAAGCTGGCGCGCGACTCAGCTAGGGCGACCGCCTCTTTCTCGCAACCAACCAGCCAAGGCATGAGGCAGGTGGCGCAGAGTCCGTACCAGGCGCGGGCGTTCGTCATGCCCGGCTCTGCAGCAACCGATGTGCCGAGCCGCGTCGGCTAGGAAATGTCCGAGTTCCTTACGAGCCCTCGTCAGCCGCACGGCAAGAATGCCCCCACGAGCGACCACTGCTGTCGCAGCTTTGGTCGCGGGTCGTCCAGAGCTTCGCTTCTACAATCCGCCGAGGGCTTGACGCGATCGGCTTCGCATGTAGCCTTGCCCGACTTCATGTCCTACATGCTGCTGATGGTGGAGCCGGTCGGGCAACGGCAGGCGCGAACGGAAGCCGAAGGGCGCGAGGCTTACCAGCGCATGGTGAGCTGGGGCCAGAGCTTGAAGGAGCGTGGCTTGCTGATCGCGGCCGAGTCGCTCGCCTCGCACACCAGCGCGACGCGCGTGCAGCACCGCGGCGGTCGCCGCCAGGTGGTGGACGGCCCGTTCTCGGAGACGAAAGAGATGATTGGCGGCTTCTTCCTGGTCAACTGCGCTACGCGTGAGGAGGCGCTCGCGCTGGCGCACGAGTGCCCAGCCGTGGAGTGGCTAACCGTGGAAGTGCGCGGCCTGGCGGCCTGCTTCGAAGACAGCGTCGCCGCTCCCTCCTGATGCGCTCGCGAGCCTTCGGCTACGCGTCAGAGTTTACGACCAAGAACAGCGGCGGATCGGCGGCGTGACCACAATTCTGTGAGTAGACTTCGATGATGTAGTAATCATCGTTGCTCGTCGACACGACGATATCACCGCCGAAGTTACAGGTGATGCTGGTGTTGGTCTTATCCTGTTCGTCGAACAGGCACTCGTGCCACACGCCGGTGCTGAGACGACGCGCCGAGACGTAGGTCACGTCGCTCAGGTTTTCCCCATCGATCTCCATGTTCCCGTTGGGCGTGATGACCGCGCTGATGCTGTGCACGACCGGAACCGCGCCCTCGTTCACTTGCACGGCGAAGGCCACTTCATTGCTCGTGCCCGCGCAGGTGAGCTGCATCGCGTAGTAGCCGAGCGGCGCGTCCTCCGGCACTAACATCTCGAGCACGTTGCCGCGGTAGGACTCATATTCGCCTTCCACGGACTGGTAGAACGGCTTGTTGCTGGTGGAAACACCGCAACACGTGAAGGAGTCGTCTGCGCCCTCGGCCGAGAACGGCACTTGCAGCAAGCCGCCGGGGCAGACGTAGTAAATCGGCTCCGGGTTGATGGTCATGGCCGTGACGCTGCCTTCGGTCACGCACTCGTTCACGGGAGCTCCGCCCGCGCCTTCACCGGCTTGACCGCCCGCGCCTCCGGCCTCTGCGCCTGCCGCGCCCGCAGCCACACCAGCGCCTGCGGTGCCGCCTTCACCGCCTCCGCCGACCGGAGCGTCGCCAGCAGCGCCGGCCGGGCCCTCCGTATCGCCACCGCCCACGCCGGGCGCCCCCGCTTCGGGCGAACCGGCAGCGCCGGCCTCACCCGCGTCGGCGACCTTCTTGCCGTCATCCGAGCCGCACGCGAAAGCGAGCCCGCAAGCCAGCGCCGCGCCGAGAAGCACACCAGGACCTCGCCTCTGCCATGCAATCGAAAGCATGAGCCAAGGATAGCGACCCCCGCCCGCGGCTCAAGCTCGATTCACTCACACGGGTGGCGTCCAGCTCACGAGCAGCTCCGCCGTGCCGGTGGACAAGAATTGGTCGGCTCTCACCTGCACCACGCCCGCGTGCTCCACGGCATCCAGCACCGCCATCATCCCGGCTTCCCACAGCAGGAGCAGCCCCTGCTTGCGGCAGCTCAGCGGCACGTCCTCCACCCGCAACGTGATTGAATATTCATCCCCGCCTTCGATCGCCTTCAGCTCGCCGCAGTGGCGCGCTACCAGCTGCCACGCTTGCGGCGTGCGCCGTACCAGCGCCGCTGGCGTCCGCCCCCAGATAAACAGCGCGCCGCGCGCGAGCGGTTGAATAAACGGCTGGCGGATCGCGTCACGCAGCGCCTGCCGCCAAAACGCCCGCGCCGCCGCCGCGCCCACGCCCGTGCGAATCGCCTCACAGAGCTCCACGAACACGCGCGCCGGCAGCCACTCCAGCGC
>JAEYOT010000590.1 GCA_023411445.1 Pseudomonadota bacterium | reverse complement strand
GTGCTGGTCGAAGAGAGCCTGATCGGCTGGAAAGAGTACGAGCTGGAGGTGATCCGCGACTCCGCGGACAACTTCATCGTGGTCTGCTCGATCGAGAACATCGACCCGATGGGCGTGCACACCGGTGACTCGATCACCGTAGCTCCGGCGATGACGCTCACGGATCGCGAGTACCAGCGCTTGCGCGACGCCGCGCGCGCCGTGATGCACGAGATCGGCGTCGAGACCGGCGGCTCCAACGTGCAGTTCGCGGTCGATCCCAAGACCGGTCGCACGATCGTGATCGAGATGAACCCGCGCGTGTCGCGCTCCAGCGCGCTGGCGTCGAAGGCCACCGGCTACCCGATTGCCAAGATCGCCGCCAAGCTGGCGGTCGGCTTCACGCTCGACGAGCTGACCAACGACATCACCGGCACCAGCGCGGCGTTCGAGCCGACCATCGACTACGTGGTCACCAAGTGGCCGCGCTTCGCGTTCGAGAAGTTCCCGGGCTCGGATCCGCGCTTGGGCACGCAGATGAAGAGCGTGGGTGAGGCGATGTCGATCGGCCGCACCTTCTGCGAGTCGCTGCAGAAGGCCGCGCGCTCGCTAGAGACGGGACGCACCGGCTTCATCAGCATGTTCGACCGCATCGACTACCGCACGTTGTCGCTCGAGCCGGACACGCATCGCGACTTGAAGCACGACGCGCCGCCCGCGCCGCGTCAGCGGCCCACACTGCCGCCCCCGGGGCAGGACGAGATGGTGACGGCCATCGAGCGCGCCATCGCGGTGCCCACCGCCGATCGTCTGTTTTACGTGGGTGACGCCATCCGTACCGGCATCAGCCTCGAGCGCATCAACAAGCTGACCGGCATCGACCCGTGGTTCTTGGCGCAGCTGAAGCGCATCGTAGACATGGAGGGGACGATCAAGGACGCCCCCGAGCTGTCCGCGGAGTTGCTGCGCGACGCCAAGCGTCTGGGCTTCAGCGATCCGCAGATCGGCGCGCTGCGCGGCGTGAGCCAGAAGGACGTGCGCGACAGGCGCATCGAGCTGGGCGTGACGCCGGTCTACAGCCGCGTCGACACCTGCTCGGCGGAGTTCCCGGCCAAGACTCCCTACCTGTATTCGAGCTTCGAGAGCGAGTCCGAGTCGGACGTGAGCTCCAAGAAGAAGGTGATCATCCTGGGCGGCGGCCCCAACCGCATCGGCCAGGGCATCGAGTTCGACTACTGTTGCTGCCACGCGGTCTTCGCCCTGCGCGAGCTGGGCATCGAGACCATCATGGTCAACTGCAACCCGGAGACGGTGTCGACCGACTACGACACCTCCGATCGCCTCTACTTCGAGCCGCTCACGCTCGAGGACGTGCTGGCGATCTGCCGCGAGGAAGCGCAGCGAGGCGAGCTGCTCGGCGTGATCGTGCAGTTCGGCGGGCAGACGCCGCTGAAGCTGGCCGTGCCGCTCGAGCAGGCCGGCATCCGCCTGCTGGGCACGAGCGCGGACGCCATCGATCGCGCCGAAGATCGCGAGCGCTTCGACGCGCTGCTCACCAAGCTGAACTTGGCGCGACCGCGCGCCGGCATCGCCAAATCCGTTGAGGAAGCGCAGGCGATCGCCGCCAGCATCGGCTTCCCGGTGCTGGTGCGTCCGTCCTACGTGCTGGGCGGTCGCGCCATGATGAACTGCTGGAGCGCGGAGGAGCTGGGCGCCTACGTGCAGGTGGCGATCGACGCCGCCAAGGAAGAGGGCGGCTCGCAGACGCTGCTGATCGACCAATACCTGAAGAACGCGATCGAGGTCGACGTGGACTGCGTGGCGGACGGCAAGCGCGCGGTGATCGGCGGCGTGATGCAGCACATCGAAGAGGCGGGCGTGCACTCCGGCGACTCCACCAGCGTGCTGCCGCCGCACTCGCTGGACACCGAGGTGGTGGCGCGCATCGAGCAGTCCGCCAAGGCGCTGGCGTTGGAGCTCGGCGTGGTCGGCCTGATGAACGTGCAGTTCGCCGTGAAGGACGGCAACGTGTACGTGCTCGAGGTCAACCCACGCGCCTCGCGCACGGTGCCGTTCGTGGCGAAGGCTACGGGGCGCCCGCTGGCGAAGATCGCCGCGAAGGTGATGGTCGGCCGCACGCTCGACGAGCTGGGCGTGACGGACGGCAGCGTGCCGATGCACGTCGCGGTGAAGGAGTCTGTCTTCCCGTTCAACAAGTTCCCCGGCGTGGACACCATCCTGGGTCCGGAGATGCGCTCCACCGGCGAGGTGATGGGCATCGCCATGAACGTCGCCGTCGCGTTCGGCAAGTCACTGGCCGCCTCCGGCTTCAAGCTGCCGGACGTGGGGCGCGCGTTCATCAGCGTGAAGGACGACGACAAGGCTCAGGCCTGCCAGCTCGCCAAGCGGCTGCGTAACCTCGGCTTCACGATCGTGGCCACCGGCGGCACCGCCAAGGCGCTGGAGCAGGCGCGGATCCCGGCCGAGCGCGTCAACAAGGTGCTGGAGGGCTCGCCGCACGTGGTCGATCGCATCGGCGCCGGCGACATTCAGCTGGTGATCAACACGACCCAGGGCACGAAGGCCATCGCCGACAGCTACTCCATCCGCCGGAACGCGCTGCTCGCCAACATCCCGTACTTTACGACCATGTCGGCGGGGCTCGCGCTCGCGGATGCGCTGGAAGCCAGCGCGCTCTTGCAAGGGCGTGGCGCTCAGGTCAGAAGCTTGCAGGAATGGCACTCGCGCACCTCGTGAGCCCCGGCAGGTAACTGGGTCGGCCGGGCGGGGCGTGGTACGCTGCGCCGACATGGCGCGGCAGGCCTATCCCCTCGAGGCGCTCCGCAAGC
>JAEYOT010000538.1 GCA_023411445.1 Pseudomonadota bacterium | reverse complement strand
GCCCAAGGCCGAAGCCCCCCAGCCGGCGCCGGAGGGCAGCGCGGCCCCGGTCAGCAGCGGACCCTGGGTGAAGCCGCAGTGGGCGATTCCGGACGGCGATCCGGTGCGGCGCGATCCCATCAAAGAGTGAATACTGACAGCTGGCGGCACGGAGCCGCCGACTGGCGGCACGGAGCCGCCACACTGGTGGCACGGAGCCGCCGCAAAGGAGCGAGCCTTGATCCAGACGCGCGCGCAGCAGGATGGCCTACCGCACACGCTCATCGTTCCCAACGTCATCGCCGGCACGCCTTCGGCGCCCAGCGCCGCGCTGCTGGAGCGCCGCAGCTCGGCCAACCGCGAAGATCTGGTGACCGTGGCGCCGGCCAGCACGCGCGAGCAGGTGTTTGCCGCGTGTGAAGCGGCGCGCACCGCGTTCGCCACCTGGGCGCGCGTGCCCGCGCCGGAGCGAGGCCGTGTGCTCGGTCGCCTTGCCCGCCTGCTCACCGACGAGAAAGAGCGCCTCTCGCGCTTCGTCTCGCGGGAGGTGGGGAAACCCCTGCGCGAGGCGCGCGGCTCCGTTCAAGAGGCGATCGACACCGCGGAGTTCTTCCAGAGTGAGGGCCGGCGCCTGTACGGCCAATCCGTACCCAGTGAGCTGCCGAGCAAGGAGCTGTTCACCTACCGCCGCCCCATCGGCGTTGTCGGCCTGATCACCGCCGGCAACTTCCCGATCGCCGTGCCAAGCTGGAAGATCATCCCAGCGCTTTTGTGCGGGAACACCATCGTGTGGAAGCCGTCGGACGACGCGCCCGGCACCGCCGCGCTCTTCTTCGAGCTCCTGCGCCGCGCGGGCGTGCCTGCCGGCGTGCTCAACATCGTGCACGGCGGCGGCGCGGGCAGCGCCGGCGAATACCTGATCGACGCGGTCGACGAAGGCTTGATCGACAAGATCTCGTTCACCGGCTCGACCGCTGTCGGACGCAAGATCGGCGAGGTGTGCGGCCGGCGCCTGCAGGTGCCGTCGCTCGAGCTCGGCGGCAAGAACCCGCTGGTCGTGCTCGCCGACGCGGATCTGGAGCTCGCCGTGGAAGGCGCGCTCTGGGCGTCGTACGGCACCGCTGGCCAGCGTTGCACCAGCGCCGGCAACTTAATCGTCGATCGCCGCGTCATGCCGGCCTTCCGCGACCGCTTCGTGCGCCGCGCCAGCGCCCTCAAGATCGGCAACCCCCTCGACGAATCGGTCGACTACGGCCCCTTCATCAACCAACGCTTCCTCGAAAAATGGATCGAGCAGCGCGCCATCGGCCTCGATGAAGGCGCCACCCTTCTGCTCGACGGCAAGCGCGTCGCCCCCGGCGAAGAGCCGCCCGGCTTCAGCGGCGACGCCGCCCACGGCATGTACGCCACACCCCGCCTCTTCGACAACGTGCGCATCGACATGCGCGTCGCCCAAGAAGAGTGCTTCGGCCCCACCGTCAACCTGATCGAAGTCGACGGCCTTGACGAAGCCATCCGCGCCGCCAACGGCACCCCCTACGGCTTGAGCAGCGCCATCTACACGCGCGACGCCCACGCCATGCTGCGCTTCAAAGAAGAGATCCGCGCCGGCATGACCAGCGTCAACAACAGCACCACCGGCGCCGAAGCGCACCTTCCCTTTGGCGGCAACGGGTGGTCAGGCAACGGCACGCGTGAATCCGGCATTTGGGTGCTCGACGCCTACACGCGCTGGCAAGCCGTCAATGTGGACCTCTCGGGCAAGCTGCAAAAGGCGCAAATCGATCTCAGCGATCCCGAAGCCACCGACACCGCCGCCCTCGGCGCCGCCTCCGGCGCCTTCCCCTGACGTTCGGATCTCGCGCCGTGACGGTGCTATCGTGACCGCAATGAACAGCGGCGATTGCATCACGTGTTACGGCAAGGGCGAGATCGTGGACGACTTCGGTCCGAGCCGCTGTCCGGACTGCGGCGGCGGCGGCAAGCAGCTGGACGGCAACACGCAGGTTGAGTGGCGCTTGCGCGATATCGAGGGTGGGCATGTCGGTAACGAGCACGGCTGTGAGGCGGACGTGCGCTGGCTTGCCTTTGAGCTGCGCCGTGCGCGTGAAGCCCTGCTGCGCATCGTGACGCGCAGCCAAGATGCAGACGAAAGCGATCAGCTCGCGCGTGACGTGCGCATGGCGGCGATCGAAGCGCTGTCGCTGTACCAGAAGCAACCGCCCTCCTGAGCCCGCGGTCGCGCACCCCGCAGCGGCAGCGCAGCGCACCCGCCCGACACTCGGCAGCGCACGACCTCGCAGCGCACGACCTCGCAGCGCGACCTCGGCACCAGCACCTTCGCCAGCCGCAGCCCCGGATCACCGCCCCAGCCACGGTTCAAGATTGGACTAAATTTCCTCAACGATTTCGCGGGGCGCGTCGCAGCGTGAGCAGTAGTGCTACTTTGAACCAAATTTCCTGAATCATTTCGCGGCCCATCGCTTGGCTCGGACGGTGCGCACCCGCAGCCCATGCTTCAGCGAAGGCGCCATGAGCGAGGTGCACGCTGCGCCCAGCGAACTCGCAATGAGAGGCGCACGCTGCCCCCAGTAAAGTCGCAATGAGCGAGGTGCACGCTCAGCCTTCACGCGCGCCGGCTTTGGTCGCTTCTTCCTGCAGGGTGCCGAGCCACGATGCTGGGCAAGAGGCCCGGCCACTGCCGGTGATCGGGAAGACCGGGACGCACTGCGCGGCGCTCGCATCGCGCAGTCGCGCGGCTGGGCCCTGGGCCAGGCACTATTGCTTAGCCGGCTCTGCTTCGCGCCGCCTGGGGCCAGGATGCGCGCTCACGTAGCCAGGATGCGCGCTCACGTAGCCGAGGATGGGCGCTCACGTAGCCAGGATGGGCGCTCACGTAGCCAGGATGCGTGCTCACGTAGGGAGGTAGCGCCCCTCGAAATCATTCAGGAAATTTAGTACAAAGTAGCACCATCCTTGGTGCGGGGAGCGGCTCTGCGAAATCGTTGAGGAAATTTTAGTTCAATCTCGAACAGTGTTTGGCGCGGTGATCTATGACCGAACTGCGACCGGGACGCGCGGCGGTGCGTGGCACGGAGCGCGGCGGGCGTGCGGGAGGGACGCTGGCTCAGGGATAGACGGAGTTCACGTCGACGAGGGTGGGCTGCACGGAGCCGCCGACGAGAATGTGGGGTCGTGCCATCACGATCAAGGCCACCGCGAGAGCGCAGAAACCGGCGGCTAGGGCGAGCTGTTGGCGAGCGCTCAGGGACGCGATCGCGTCTTGGATTTGGAGGCTGATGTGGCCGTCGCGACCGCGCAGCTCGCGAAAGAAGCCTGCGAAGCCGGAGCGTGGGACGGTTGGCTCGGGCGGTGGAGCGGGCGCCCACTCGTTGTCGAAGTTGAGCTCACTGCGCTCGAACCAAGCGCGCTGGCGCGGGGGTTCGCTGGCGCGGCGCTGTGTGTCGCTGGCGCGGTGCGGTGCGGCGGCGGGGCGGGGTGCGCGGTCGTACGCGCGACGCAGGGCGGGGTCGAGCAAGACACGCGCGGCGATGTTGAGGCGCTTGGTGCGCATCATCGCGTCGGGATCGGCTTGGTTCAGATCCGGGTGGCTGGCGCGCACCTCGCGCCGGTAGGCCACGCGGATCTCCGATTCGGTCGCGTCGGGCAGCACTCCCAGTACCCCGTAAAGATCCGCCTCGAGCACGTCTTTTCCGAGCCGCATCCAACCTCCGATGTCCGCGATTCCGTGGCAAGACAGCTCCAGGCTTGCGAAGTTCCGGAAGCTGACGACTATTTTACTCCGATGCAGCCCGCTCCGCCCGAAGTTCGTTTGTTCGTGTACGGTCTGCTGCTCCAAGGTGAGCGGGAGCACACCTTGCTAGAAGGGGCGCCGCTCTTGGGCGATGCCACCACCGTGGCCGAGCATACGCTGGTGGATCTGGACTTCTACCCCGTGCTGCTGCTCGGCGGGCAGGTTGCGGTGGCGGGCGAGGTGTACGGGGTGAGCCGGCAGCTCCGCTTCAAGCTGGACGTCCATCACCAGTGCCCGGCTTTGTTCCGGCGCGTGACCATCAAGCTCGCGGACGGCACGGAGGCAGAAACTTACGTAATGGACGACGAGAAAGTGCGCGGTAAGCGGCGGCTGCGCGGAGGCAGCTGGCGCGCCCGCTTCGAGCCACGCCGAAGCACGGTGCCGCCTGGCCCCATGGCGGAGTACGCGCGCAAGCGCTTCAGCTGATTCGGCGCCGGAGGCGTGTTAGCGTCGCTCCGGCTCGGCGGCGGGATACGCCGGGCGCGTCAGTAGACGGTTTCCGCGTTCGGTAGTCGGTTCAAGGATGCAATGAGCACAGCGTCGATGGTGCTACTGGGCGCAGGCGTCGCGGCGAGCCTGGCCGGTATATGGGCGCTGGCAGGTTTGTCGGAGCGCTCCAGTCTGCGCAGCACGCCGCGCGTCTTGCTGGCGGCGGTGGTGGGTGCCATCGGCGTGGGTTTGATTTACCAACGCGCGCCCGTGGAGCTGCGATCGGACCTGTCGCTGGCGCTGCTGTTCGGTGTGGTGGGCGTGGTGGGCGTAGTGGTGGGCTGCGCTAAGTTGGACGGCGCGCTCGCCGTCAAGAACGGGGCGCGGGCGTTGCGACGCGCGAGCGGCTTGGTGCTGGGCATGTTCCTGAGCCTGGCGTCGATCGCGGCGGTGAGCTTGGAGCTCGTGCTGCGCTCGCTCACGCACGCGCGTTTCGGATGGTCTTTCATGCTGCCCGTGGCAGCGGCGACGCTGATCGCGTTCGCGCAGCGCCGTGACTTGGCGGGCGCTGGCGCGAAGGCGCTCGGCAGTCGCGGGCAGGTGCTTGCCGTCGCCGGCATGGTCGCGCTGCTCGGGGCGCGGCTTTTGGTGTCGCCGCCCGCGCTCAGCGCAGAGCCCAGCGCCGAGCCGGCGTCGCAACCGACGATCGTGGAAGCGCCCGGATCCGGCGCGGAGCCGCCGCCCGCCGGCGGAGCTGTGCAGGAC
>JAEYOT010000526.1 GCA_023411445.1 Pseudomonadota bacterium | reverse complement strand
TGGCGCAGGTCATGTTTCAGGCCGATCGCGAGCTGCTCGCCGTCGCGCTGGCGGAGCTCTTGGACAACGCCGCGCGCGCGCGACGCGAGCGCGTGGGTGTTCGCTTCGTACTGGGTGAAGCGACGGGCTTTTGCGTGTGGGACGACGGTCCGGGCTTCACGCTCGAACAGCGGCGCGCCAGCGCCTGGGGCGAGAGCACGCGAGACGGCGCCGCAGGACTGGGCCTAACGGTGGCGTTCCGCGCCGCGCGCGCTCACGGCTTTGGCCTGAGAATCGCGCGCCAAGAGGAGCGGACCGAGCTCTGGCTCACGATTCCAGCCAGCGCGGTCGAGGCCGCCGCTAAGCTCACGCCATGAGGTTCTTGCTGCTCGACGATCAACGCGCCGCGCGCGTCGTGCTCAAGCGCTTGCTCGAGAACCGTCCGGACATCGAGGTGGTGGAGGCAGCGAGCGGCGAGGAAGCGCGGCTCGCCGTCGACACGCAGGAGATCGACGCGATGCTGCTGGACATCCGCCTCAGCGACGCGCCGGCCGATCGCGGTGGGCTGGACTTCTTGCGCTGGGTGCGCAGCACGGGGCGCACCATGCCGGCCGTGATGGTCACTGGCGTGAGCGAGCTGGCCGAGATCCGCGAGGCCATGCGACACGGCGCGCAGGACTACGTGCTGAAGGACGAGCTGTGCGCGGAGATGATCTTGCCAATCGTGGACGGCATCCGCGAGCGCTTCGCGCTGCGCGACGAGGTGCAGCGCCTGCGCGAGCAGGTCGATCGCCGTCAGGGTTTGCCGGCCATCGTCGGAGCGTCACCAGCGATCGAGCGCGTGCGCAAGCTGGTACGGCGCGTGGCCGACGCGGACGCGCCGATCCTGGTGCGCGGCGCTACCGGCTCCGGCAAGGAGATGGTCGCGCGCGCCATCCATTACGCCGGCAAGCGCGCCAGCCACCCGCTCTTGGCCGTGAACTGCTCCGCGCTACCCGGCACGCTGATCGAGTCGCTCGTGTTCGGGCATCAACGCGGCGCGTTCACGGGCGCCGATCGCCGCGTGCGGGGCCAGCTGGAGCTGGCGGGCGCCGGCACGCTGCTCTTGGACGAGATCGCCGAGATGCCGATCGAGCTGCAGGCCAAGCTGCTGCGGGTGCTGGAAGATCGCAAATTTCGCCCGCTCGGCGCCGAAGAAGAGATCACGCTGGAGGCCCGCATCATCGCGGCCACGCACGTGGACTTGGAGCGGCGCATCGCGGACGGCACGTTCCGCGAGGACCTGTACTTTCGGCTCAACGTGGTGACGATCGACGTGCCACCGCTGAGCGAGCGCGACGAGGACATCCCGCACTTGGTCCAGGCGTTCGCCTCCGAGCAGTCGCGCGCGCTGCGCTTCAGCGCCGAGGCCATCGCTTGGCTCAAAGCCCGGCACTGGGCGGGCAACGTGCGCGAGCTGAGGAACGCGATCGAGCGGCTCTCGCTGCTGGCGGAGAGCGATCACATCGACGTGGCGGCGCTGCGCGAGCTGGTGGGCAGCGACGGCGTGCTGGTCGAGCGTGAGCTCACGCGACTAGCCAAGACGCTGCTCACCTTGACCACGAAGGAGCCGTCCAAGCTCGACGCGATCCAGCGCGCGGTGGTGGAGCAGGCGCTGCTCGCCGCCAAAGGCAACAAAAGCGCCGCCGCCCGCCTACTCGGCATTCACCGCAAGATGCTCGAGCGCATGGTGAAGGCAGAGACAGCGGGCGACGACGCCAGCGAAGCCGAGGGCGGCTGAGTTACTTGGCCAGCTCGAGCGCTTGCTCGAGCCAGAAGGCGCCTGCCTTCGGCCCGCCGTTGCACTCACCGTCCGACTCGCCCGGGCGCTTGAGCCACAGGAAGGCGTGGATCAGCGGATCGCCCGTCTCGGTCGTGGGCAGCCTGCCGATCTTGCGGCCCGGAGGGTTACACCACTGCAGCTGCGGATCTTGCCCGTTGCCATTGCGGCTGCTGTCCAGGATGAAGGGCGCGCCGCCCACGAGCTTGGACAGCTCGTGGCCGTACTTGATGTTCTCGGCGTCCCACACGTAGTTGGAGGTATTGAGGGAGAAGCCGTGCGCGTCCTCGATACCGGCGCGCTTCAGACGCTCCGCCATGACCGGAGCCGGCGCCCAGTGCGCGTGACCGGCGTCCAGGTAGACCGCAGCGTTGGGGTTTTGGCGCAGGACCTTGACCGCGTCCCAGATGATCGAGAGGCGCTCTTCCTGCTTCTCGGGGCTCAGGCACTGCTGGTCGTTCTCGTTCTTGTCGAGCAGACCGAGCGCGTCCGGCTCGAGCACGAACACGACCTTCTCCTGCCCTGCCCCCTGGGCGATCTTGCGGATCCAGCGGCGGTACTCGTCCGCCGTCTCGATCGCGCCGGCCGAGGAGTGCTGCCCGCAGTCACGACCGGGCACGTTGTACAGGATGAAGATCGGCGCGGCGCCGTCCGCCTTGGCCTTGCCGATGACGTACTCGATGTAGCGCTTGACGTCCTTGTTCCAGTGGCCGACCCACAGCGCCTGCGGCTGCTGGGCGATCTTGTCCAAGATCTTGGCCTTCTCCGGATCCTTCTTGCTCAGCGACTTCGACGTCAGCATCGCCAGAGAGTCCGGATCCACCCACAGCTTCATGTCCTTGAACGGGTTGCCCTCGGCCTTGGGC